>JAFGTN010000355.1 GCA_016934075.1 Pirellulales bacterium | reverse complement strand
TCGGTAGAATTGCCACGCCCGAACTGGCCGCCGAACGACTTCGCGAACTCGAAATCTTGCACGCCCGCGCCGCTAAGGGTACGGAAGAGCGGCTGCACATGGCCCACAAACTGGCCCAGACGCTCTGGAACTACGACAAGCAAGATCGGGCAATCGACCTCTTGGCCGACGCCCTGTCCGAATGTCAAATCCAGTCTAACGAGCCCATCGATTGTTTTGTCGGTTTCCTGGAAAATAAAGGCCACTTCACTCGCGGGGAAACTTTCCTCAAAGACCGACTCACACGTTCTACGAACAAATTACATAAGAACTGGCTCACGCTACGGCTCTACAGAACCTACGAAGCGGCCCTGAATAACAACGGACAAGTTTCGCTGGGCCAGGGCGATACCCTCTACAAAGCGGCGCATAAGGCCATCCTCGAAGATATCCGGACCGAAGACCACAACCACCGTTGCCAACTCATCGACCGGCTGCTGAGCATCTATCGAACCTACGATCGCAAAAAGCCGAACTACGTCGATCTGGACCTCATGGACTTCGCCTTCAAACGCCTGCCCAAGATCCTGCAGCGGCAAACCAACAACCAGGAATCGATCATCCGCAATACGGCCGAAACACTCAAGGATCTGGTCGGCTATCGCGAAGGACTGGCCTTCCTCATCGAGCGCCTGGAGAATGAACCGAGTTGGTGGCGATACCAGCACCGCGACGGTTGGAATCAATACGGTTGGCAATTGGGCCAATGGCGCGAAAACGCCAAGCCCCTGGGCGACCTGGAACCACGGCTCTTGGCCATCGTTACCGCCGAATTGCGACGCGACCTCGAAACCCGACAGCAGCGCAACCGTGTAATGTACTGGCAACACCACGGCCACTTCTGGAAAGAAAAGACCGACGACTTCGCCCGGGCGGCCGAAGAAGTGCTGGCCGAACGCAAGGACTCCAGCGCCGCTGTAACGTACATCGCCGAGTACTTGTTCGAGGGCCTGGACCGGCACGATCGGGCCATCGCCATACTGCTGGACGCCCATCGCCGCAAAGTGCTCGACGAAAACGGCCAATCGCGCCTGGTCGATTTCCTCCACCGCCGCGACCGGTACGGAGAATCCATCGCCATCTTGCTGCCACTAATCGAACTCCGCCCGGACAATATGCGCTACCGCGTACAGCTCATGCATGCCTACTTCCGCACCAATCAGCGCGAAGCGCTCTTGGACCTGCTGGCGAAAACGGACGCATATTTCCACAAAGAAAACCGCTGGAATGAAAACGCCATGAGCGAGTTGGGCCGGAGTTGCCTGGCCAACCAGCTATTCGAGCAATCGGTCGAATACTACAAGGAACTCATCCCCCTGCACCAGCGAACCCAACCGCAACGTGGCATAGGCAACGGCACGCTATCGCTATACTACATGAACCTGGCCCGGGCATATGCCGGTCTGAAAAACACGGTCGAAGCGGTAGATGCCGCCGGCGCCGCCATCGTGGCTTGGGGACCGCGACACGACCGTCGCCAAGAGGCCGTTAATACGCTCGTCGATGTGCTGCGCGGCTCGCCCGACCTCGACGCATACGTGGCCGAACTCGACAAGAGCGTCGAAGAGACGGGCATGGAAAATCCCATTGTCCGCAAGCATTTGGGACAGGTTTACATGGAACGAGGCAAATTCGAAAAAGCGGCCGCACAATTGAAACTGGCCGTCGAGTCTCAACCCAATGACGCTGGAACCTATAAAAAACTGATCGCATGTTACGATGCTAAGAAAGACAAAACCGGAGCCATAGCGCAATTGCTACAATGGGTGCAACTGAATCGGCGTGATATAGAACTCTATGCCGATCTGGGCAGGCGCTACACCGACCTGGAAAAATCCAAGCAGGCCGAACGAGCATACACATCGATCGTGGAAATGCAGCCCAAGGAGTCGGAAAGCCACGCCCGACTGGCAAAAATCCGCCAAGAACAAAACCGCTGGCCCGAGGCGATCGAACACTGGCGGCAAGTAGCCGAGATACGCGGGCTCGAGCCCACCGGTCTTTTGAACCTGGCTAAGGCCCAAGTCCATCTGAAACAATGGAATGAGGCAACCGAAACCCTGAAGAAGCTAAAGGCCAGATCCTGGCCCAACCGCTTCAGCAACGTGCCGAGTGAGGTCCAGACTTTGGAACAAACCATCGAGCACGAGCGCCAGCGTTAGGAATAAGCTGCCGTGTGGCACACCCAGAATGGGCGTGAAGGAGCGCATGTATGCACCAGCCAATACCTCTCACGCCCATTCTGAGCGTGCCACACATCAAGTGTCAGCTATATGTGTTCCCGCCAGACCACAATCCGGCCTACATTTTTGTAGCAAAATTCTTTTCTGACACCCGATTAATGCCCAACACGCGGGCATCATCTGCTTGCGATCCGCGCACCCCCGCCGACAACGTACACTAAGTACACCTACAAAAAAGTCCCAAAATACCTTTCTTGTCGCTTCCATCCGACAAAAATGGCGGCTGCCGCGTAATCTGGCACGCCGATTGCACAATTGCTGAATCTCAATACGAGCTAATGCGAGTCGGCAGTATCGGTCTCACTATCGATACAAGCGCAGAGTCTGCGCCCGGTTCGCACCAGAAAGCGCGCACAAAACCACAAGCAAACACGAACGCCCCTATCTCGAACTCACTATGAAAAAACAAAACACAACCTCATCCTCCACGACATTAATCTCGCTCTTGAAAGTAGCACTATTCGCCGTGGCACTCGCTTGCCCGATCTTGACTCCCCTGCAAGCCTCGGCGGAAGACTCCTCCGGATTGGCAACTCCCGACACAAAAGGCGCAGTTGCCGCAGAACCCGCGGAGCCGGTCGACGAACTGTCACTGAGCGACAATACCTGGATGCTCGTTTCCTCGGCCCTGGTGTTGTTCATGACCGCCCCCGGCCTTGCCATGTTCTACAGCGGCCTGGTACGCAAGAAGAATGTCATCGGTGTGATGATGCAATGCATTTTTCTAATGGCGTTGATGACCATAGTGTGGGCGTTATGGGGATACTCCTTTTCTTTCGGCGGTAGCGGTGGATACTTCGGTAATTTCGAATTCTTCGCCATGCAAAACGTACAACTCCAATGGGCCGATGGACAATCCGTAATACCCCTGGAAGGATCCATCCCGCGACTTACCCACATGCTGTTCCAAGGGATGTTCTTCATCATCACGCCCGCATTGATCTGCGGCGCTTTTGCCGAACGTATGAAGTTTTCCTCCATGGTCGTTTTCATGATCCTTTGGGGAACGCTCGTTTATTGCCCCTTGTGCCATTGGGTTTGGGATAGTGGTATTCTGGCCTACGGATCCGATTCGGCCACCATAAGTTCGGGCGGCGCGCTCGACTTTGCAGGCGGAACCGTGGTCCATATCAGTTCCGGCGTCTCGGCCCTGATTTGCGCCCTGGTGATCGGCAAGCGGCTGGGATTCGGCTCGGCGCCCATGCCTCCACACAACCTGACATACACGGTCCTTGGCGCCAGCATGCTCTGGGTCGGCTGGTTCGGTTTCAACGCCGGTAGCCAACTCACGGCTGACGGCGTGGCCGCCAGTGCTTTCGCCGTAACCCACTTCGGCGCGGCCGCCGGCGCATTGGCCTGGGCCGCCATGGAATGGATAACCCGCGGAAAACCCAGCGTTTTGGGCACCTGCTCCGGCGCGGTAGCCGGCCTGGTATGCGTAACCCCGGCCGCCGGATTCGTTCAGCCCATGTCCGGCATACTTATGGGTTTGTTGGGTGGAACCGCCTGTTTCTTCGCCTGTACGGCAATCAAGTCGCGTTTCGGCTACGACGACTCGCTGGACGCATTCGGCGTACACGGAGTGGGTGGTACGCTCGGCGCGGTACTTACCGGCGTCTTCGCCACTCGCGCCGTTTCCGACATGGCCGAGGGGGCCCCGCTGGGATTGATCGAAGGCGGTTCGGTAATCGCCGGTCAGATCATGGCCACCATCATCACATGGGTCTTCGCCATAGTCGTAACCTTTATCCTGCTGAAAATTATCGATGCCACCATGGGCTTGCGAGTATCCGAAGCCGACGAAATCGAAGGCCTCGATCTCAGTCAACACGGCGAGGAAGGCTACATTGTTGTATAATAGAGGACAGAGGACAGAGGACAGAAGACAGGAATGTCGAAATCAGAATGACGAACGAATTAGGAATGTACAATGATCAATGTTCAATGATCAAGGATCAAATACAAAATCCGATATCTGAAGTCTTATGTCCTAAGTCTTATGTCTTAAGTCTCACACCTGAAAACCGACACCTCAAACAAAAGTAATCCGTATGAAAAAAATCGAAACTATCATTCGCCATTATAAGCTCGACGACGTCAAAACAGCTTTGACTGAGCGGGGCGTGCAAGGTATGACCATCACCGAGGTTCGCGGCTTCGGTCGCCAGAAAGGCCACACCGAAATGTACCGCGGCACCGAATACGCGGTGGATTTCGTGCCCAAGATCAAGATCGAAACCATCGTCAAGGATTCCGATTGCCAGATGGTCGTCGACGCCGTAATCCGCGCGGCCCAAACCGGCCAGGTCGGTGACGGCAAGATCTTCATCTCCGACATTGCCGACACCGTCCGTATCCGCACCGGCGAGTCCGGCGACGGCGCGATCTAGCAAGGATGGCACTGGATGCTTGTCAGCCAGTGCTGGTGGAGAAAGGCAATCCTGGTGAAAACACTGGCTGACAAGCAGCCAGTGCCACCCAACGCCCAGAATGGGCGTGAAAGAAGGAAGTCGATACAGAGGTGTCCCCACCACGCCCATCACTGCGCTCTGGGCGTGCCACACCGTGGCCCAGGTTCCTTCACAATACACGTCCCGCCGACTTTGCCATGAACCACATCAGTCCAAAAATATCCGCTGCCAAGCAACATCTTGCCAGTGGCTATGAAGTTCTAAAAAAACGTCATGCGGAGGGCGCTTCGGGAGTAGACTTGTCGCGCGAAATGTCGGATCTTCGCGACGAAGTCATTCTCGATCTGATCGGCCATGCAATAACCGAGCTTTTCGACGATCCGCAAGAAATCCTTCCCCACATCGCCGTCGTGGCGCACGGCGGCTATGGACGCCGCGAACTGGCTCCCTTCAGCGACGTCGATATCATGCTGCTGCACTCGCCGGACACAGCCCAACGCGTAGAACCCCTTGCGCAACGTATCGTTTGCGACGTCTTCGATTCCGGCTTGAAACTCGGGCACAGCGTCCGTACACCGCGCCAGGCCATGCGTCTGGCCGCCGGCGATACGGCCATCCTCACCTCACTGATCGAATCACGGCTATTGATGGGCGAAAACAGCCTGCTGGAAGAATTCAATGCACAGCTCGACCGCTACGCAAAACAACATGCACGCACCGCCATAACCGCGGTCGACCAGGCGCGTTCTCGTGAACGAAGCGACTACGGCGATACTGTCTTCTTGCTCGAGCCAAACGTGAAACGCTCGCCCGGCACAGCACGCGACCTGCAGCTTATCCGCTGGATCGGATTCCTCCGCTACGGCACCCGCGAGCCCGACGAACTGCTGGCTGCCGATGCACTATCCCCCGAAGATCACGATACGATCATCGCCGCGCACGAGTTTCTCTTACACTTGCGCAACGATATGCATTTCCACTGCGGCAGCGCAAACGACGTCCTCTCCCGCGAGGAACAACTCCGCATAGCACCCGAAGTTCTCGAAACCCCAAAACAAAACCATAAATCCGCATCCAAAGACGGCCAGCAAGCTCCTGGCGGCATGCTTCCCGTGGAGCGTTTCATGCGCGAATATTTCCGTCACACGGCCGGAGTCGCCCACGTCGCCAAACGCTTCCTCACCAAAGCGCAAAGCCGCGACCGCATTGCAAGCCTTGCATCGGCCGTGTTCGGGCACCGCGTGGAAGGCGGCTTACGAGTGGGCATCTCGGGCCTGACGGTCGACCGCCGCGGGCTGTTACTGTTGAAGGACAATCTGACTGAAATGATGCGTCTGGTAGCGCTGTCGAACCTTTACGACAAGCCGATCGCGCCAGCCACCTGGGAAGCCGTCCGCCGCAACGCACCCAAGCTGCCCGACGAATTACCCACGTCGGCCTGCCTCCGCTTCCTCTCGCTCCTGGAACACCCGGCCCGCTTGGGACAAATCCTTCGCGATCTGCACGAGATCGGAGTTCTCGAACGTTTCATCCCGGAATTCGCCCACGCCCGCGGCCTGCTGCAGTTCAACGCCTACCACAAATTTACCGTCGACGAGCACTGCCTCCGCGCCGTCGAGTTTGCTGCTCGCCTGGCCGCCGACGATGGGCCCCTTGGACAAACATACAGTCGTATCAAACAGAAGAATATCCTGCATCTGGCCATTTTAATCCACGACCTGGGCAAGGGTTTTGACGAGGACCATCGCGAATTGGCAAAACAAATCGCCAGAAAAACCTCCAAACGTCTGGGCATCAAACCACGCGACGCCCAAACTCTGGAATTTTTGGCCGCAAACCACGACATGATGAACCATACGGCATTTCGACGCGATTGCCACGACGAGCAATTGCTGGTCGACTTCGCCTCGAAGGTCGGTTCCATCGAACTGCTGCGCATGCTCTACATCCTCACGGCCGCCGATATGTCGGCCGTGGGCCCCGGTGTTTGGGACGGTTGGAAAAACGAAATATTACTCGACCTCTTCCAAGGAGCAGCACTATACCTGGCCGACGAAGCGTCGATGCCGCTGATGACCGACATGTTGGCCCGGCGCCGCGATGAAGTACGGCGCGCGCTGGGCGACAAGGCCCAAAAGCCATGGTTCGATAGGCAACTCGGTAACCTGCCCACCGATTACATCAATGCCACCGACCCGCAATACGTCGCGGATGATCTCATGCTGCTGGGAAACCTCGATCCCGGCCAGACCGCCGCGCGGGCAGAATTCGTCAGCGATTCGCAAACCGTACAAATCACAGTCGGAATCAACGGCACACATTCCGAAGGAGCCTTTCACAAGCTGACCGGTGTGTTGACAGGCCTGGGACTCACCATCCGCTCGGCGCATATTCACAGTCTGGCCAACAACCTGGCCCTGGATCGTTTCTGCACCCATGACGGCGACTATGCCGACCGGCCCCCCGCCGACCGCTTGCGTGAAATCGAATGCTCGCTCATCGAGGCAATCGAAGCGAAACTCTTCGTACCCAAACCCTTCCGGCAAACCCGTATCGCATACGGTCCCGCAACCGCTCAGAACCACCCGGCACAACATACATCTCCAAGTCGCCTGCAAGTCCGCTTCGACAACACAACCTCGACGGAACACACGATCCTCGACGTTTTCGCCCTCGACCGCCCGGGTTTGCTATTCGAAATGGCCCGCGCGCTTTTCCAGATGGATCTCTCGGTTGCCCGCGCCAAAATCGCTACGCATCTCGATCAGGTCGTCGATGTCTTCTATGTGACCAACGCCAAGGGCGAAAAGCTTACCGACGAGACGCGTCTGGAAGCCATACGCAACCGTTTGCTGGAAATCGGATCGGCTGAAAATTCTTAGTAGCCCGTTGAAAAAGGGTGCCACTGCTGGCTTGTCCAGCAGTGAGTGTAATAAATTCCCGAAAAACACTGCTGGACAAGCCAGCAGTGGCACCCAAAACTTGCAAAGCCGGCTTTTTCAACGTGCTGTGAGCGACAGTTCACTTGCTAGCGTGGCGCCGCCAGCTTGGATTTAGTCCAACGAGCAATGTACGAAACCAGTTTCCGCCGATCGACCGGCTTGGCTATATAGTCATCGCAGCCGGCCGCCAGGCACTTGTCACGATCGCCAACCATGGCGTGCGCGGTCAATGCGATAATCGGCCCCTCAAAGCCTTCGGCCCGCAGACACCTCGTGGCTTCATAGCCGTCCATGATCGGCATCTGCATGTCCATGACAACCACATCGAACGGATCATCGTTATTGCCTGACGATTTATAATAATCCAGGGCCGCCTGCCCATTAGTGGCCAGGCTAACCTCCGCTCCCGCGTTTTCCAGAAAGAACGATATGATCCTTTGATTATCCGGCCCGTCCTCGACCAAAAGCACGCGACAATCGAGCCGAAAATCATTATCGCTGGAAAATACATCGGTTCGTTCAGGCTCACGTACTACGGCGGTTGGATTATCGAGCATTTTCACGTCACCGAGCGGACCGGTTGCTATCGATAATGTAAAGTCGCTTCCTCGCCCGATTTCACTGGACACATACAAATCGCCGCTAAGCTTTTCGGCAAGACGCTTGCTGATGGCCAAACCCAGCCCCGTGCCCCCGAATTGCCGTGTCGTCGAAGAGTCTGCTTGCGAAAACGGCTCGAACACCTCCGCGGCTTGCTCCTCGGTCATGCCGATGCCCGTATCGCTCACAACAAACTCGATTCTGGGCTCGTCGTCCTCGGCATGCACAAGTCGGACTACTATTTCAACCAGTCCTTTTTCCGTGAATTTCACCGCGTTTCCAACCAGGTTGATAAGAATCTGCCGCAATTGCCCCGGCCCCGAGCGAATCGACTCGGGTATGGGCCCATCGAATCTGACCCTGAATCCCAATCTTTTTTCGTCGGTGCGAACCTTCATCAAAGCCATCACCTCGTCCACGATTCTCGCGGGCGAGCAATCCTTCCGTTCCACCACGAGTTTTCCAGCCTCGATTTTGGAAAGGTCTAGCACGCTGTTTATCAGATCGAGTAAATGTTTACCGTTTCGAGTTATCGTATCCGCTGATTCCCGGCACTTACGCTGTTTCGAGCATTTCCAACTTTCACTACGAAGAATTTCCGCGTAACCTAGTATGGCCGTCATGGGAGTGCGAATCTCGTGGCTCATGTTGGCGAGGAATTCGCTCTTGGCGCGGTTTGCGGCCTCGGCGGCTTCCTTAGCCTCGCGCAATTTGGCTTCGGCAGCTTTGCGGGCTTCGATGTTACGTGATATACCTATCAGTCCCACCGGCATGCCATCATCGCCAAGCACGAAGGACGCGTTTACCTCGCCCCAAACAGTCGATCCGTCTTTGCAGTTATACTCGACTTCTAAAACAGCCGGCTCTACAAGTGTAGCAGGATCAGTTTCCGCCTCCTCCAACTTCTCCCGTAAAGTCAGAAGCACCAACTCCGTTGAATCCGGCGTCAAGGCTTCTTCAAGCGTGCGTTCCATCGCCTCTTCCGGTGTAAAACCACATAATTTCTTAATGGATGGGCTGACATAAGTCCAATTGAACTCGATATCCGATGTCCAGATGACGTCGCTTACCCTTTCGGCAAGCAAGCGATATTGATCTTCCGCTATCTTCCGCTCTTTGGCTATCTCACGCAGTAACTGGTTGGCCTCCAACAATTCGTTTGCGTTTCGTTCCGAATCTGTAATGATCGACTTCGCCAGCCACACCAACAGTAAGGATCCACAGCCGACAAGTACGCCCACCGCTCCCAGCACAATTATGCCAGCTCGAATAAATGGCGCGCGAATCTCGCTGATGTTTACTTTCGCCACTATTCCCCAACCGAAATCATCGATGGGCCGGTATGCCGCCAGTACCGCAAAACCAACCGTAACCATGGCCACAAGCGAAAGCAGCGCCGAACCCCAGAAGAAAAACCGCTTGCTTGCGCTGCGTATCCCGGCAATGCTTGTATCGATATTGTCACTCATTAGTACCCGGCACAGCCCACTAGATCATCCACGGCATCTCTTCCAAGGAATTTGCATTTTTACCCCCCATTAAACCAGTGGGGACCAAACAATATCAGCCGCAATGCGAGAATGCCTTCATTATAAAACATAGCTCACCCAGGCTGTCATTCAACTCACGGTCCATATTGCCGGTACAAACAAAATAATCCCGCCACTTCATACAAATACCAAATCCGCAAAAACGCTCGGCGGCAATCGAGCGGTTCAAACGCTATGCCTACCAGTCGTATTAGTGGGTGTGCATCCGCGATGCAACACGAGTTTCTAGAGATACTTGCATTGACTTTCCCCCACCGTGCCCTAAAATTGTGGGGGCAATGGACCATATGGTCATACCAGTTTTCCTCTAAACAGGGACAATAAAATGAGTTACGCGGAAAATCCTTATCAGGCGCCTCAATACACTTTCGCCGCGCAAGCGGCCGAGAGCGAACGGGCAGACTTCATCACCAAAACCTACACACATCTGGCCGGGGCCATCGCCCTGTTTGTGGTGCTCGAAGCCGTAATTCTCAACACACCCGGCGTCGAACGATTGGTAGCCACAATGATCGGCGGCCGATTTAGTTGGCTGATCGTGCTGGGCCTGTTCATGGTAGTCAGTTGGATCGCCAACTCCTGGGCAACCTCGGCCGTTTCGCTTTCAACACAATATATGGGCCTGGGCCTCTACGTGGTGGCCGAAGCTATCATATTCACGCCGCTACTTTTCATCGCCAATATTATCGACCCCGCCATCATTCCCACCGCCGGCGCGGCCACGTTGCTGCTGTTCGGCGTATTGACGGCCGTGGTGTTTATCACCCGCAAGGATTTTTCATTCATGCGTTCGGCCTTGATGTTTGGCGGATTCGCGGCCATGGGCCTGATAGTCGTCGCCATCCTTACCGGCTTCACGCTTGGACCCATCTTCACCGTGGCAATGATCGCCCTGGCCTGCGGCTATATCCTCTACGACACTTCTAACGTCCTGCACCATTACCGCATCGGTCAACACGTGGCCGCCGCCCTGGCACTGTTCGCAGCCGTGGCCCTGCTGTTCTGGTATATTTTGCGATTGTTTATGGCGGCGCGGGATTGAGAGATCCTGCCCGGGCTAGCAGCCCATTGAAAAAGGGTGCCACTGCTGGCTTGGCCAGCAGTGAGTGCAATAAACCCCCAGAAAAACACTGCTGGACAAGCCAGCAGTGGCACCCAAAACTCGCGAAACCGACTTTTTCAACGGGCTAGCAGCCCGCTACTTCGACGTCAGTGGGATATTCACCTCGTTTTTTCCCGCTTTGATAGTGAAGCGTAGATCGGAGATGTTTTTAGTGCCGTAGCGGGTTGGAGTTAATAGCGGACCTGGCATGGGAACACCACCGGGAGGGGTCTTGGGGCTGGGGCCGGTGGCTACCACGGTTACGATGTATTCACCGGCGGGGAGTCCCTTGGTGTTGCCCGTCTTAAGTTCAAAGTGTCCCCCAGGCCCGATTCTAGCCTGGGCGACCGGGCCGCCGCCTTGGGGATGAAAGGAAACGGTGCCCGTCCCTTCGCCCAGTTCCAGCGGTTTGCCGTCGAGAGTTACAACGCCGGAAACCGACGACTCCAATCCACCACAACCGGCTATCGTCGAGAATATGACGGCCGTTAGTATAACGAACACCTGCCGCAGGCGCGCCGACAGTACATCGTTCCAAATCATACTCGCATTCCTTCCGTGGCAAATGTTTCTTATGGCACCTCGACGACTTCTCCCATGGCCTTGGTGCTCAATTTCATGTAGAGATCGTGGTCGATGGTTTCGTTGAGGACCGTAACCGAGCCGTCAGCCAGACAGAACTGCGCCACGCTGGGATGCAGGCTACGGAAGGATATCACGTTCGGCCAAACTGTGGGCGTGGGCGGATCGGGGAAGTAGTTCAACGGCGCGTGGCAACTGCTGTAGTCGCCGTTGGCATAATAAGCGGTCGAATGAAAGTTGGCGCTGGGTACGTCTTCGCCCACCATCAGCGTGTGGCTCAAACCATCTGTGACCTGCGAGGGGGAAATTGGTTCCTGGTAGTTACAGCGATAAAAGATTCCGGTGCAGCCCACCGTACCATGCGTGTCCGGCTCGCGGCCCGGATGAACGCTGGCCGGACCGCCCATGCGCGTGTCGCCGATCACTCCCTTATAGTTCGTCAATACCACTTCGACGTTAGTCCATTGATATTGGGTGGTCGAGTTCTTCATCGACGACGGATCGGATGGACAGTGAATGAACGGCGTGGGAGTGCGCATCGCCTCGCGACATTCCGGGCGATAGATGCCGCTGCCCGAGAAAAAGTCTCCATCGAAGCCTGGTATGAACTTATTATAAAGATCCTGTTGTTCGGTAAAGGGCAAGATGCTGATGATCCAACCTTTGGCGTTCCGTTGTGGTGTGGGATTGGGACCCGATTTCCAGGGGCCGATACTGATGGGAAAAACTTCGTGCGAGGAAATGTAATTATGGATACCCAGCCCGAACTGCTTGAGGTTGTTTGAGCATTGCATGCGGCGGGCCGCTTCGCGCGCCGCTTGTACGGCCGGCAAGAGCAGTGCGATTAGTATTCCTATGATGGCGATTACAACCAAAAGCTCTACCAGTGTGAAACCATGTGCTGAGGCCATAGAAGCACCGGAATTATCGCCATCACTTTTAATGTGCCTGTGTTTCCTCTTCATATAAAGATCTCCTGATATACCCGCATCTCAGTATATCACAACCTGGGATACTATATAGTGTTTTTTAGTATTATTGCCACACATTTGGAAGCATTGCTGAGTTGATTTCGGAAAAACATAAGCTCTTGCTGGACTTTTGAATCGCCATCATTATATCGGGCCGCAAGTTCAGATACGGGTTCCATAGAGTGTAATTCCACCCAAGAATTATGCTGAGGAGGCTGCTAGATCGCTTTAGGTTTACTGTTGGTGCGGATGTCACCAGAATTTCCACCAAGGCTTTTTTGCCGACGAAGAGCGTCTCCCTGTGACGGGGATTTCATCTTCCGCAACATATTCTTCACCGTCCTCGCCCATGACCCTTGCGTCGAAGTGCGATGCGATCTGCCGCATTTTTTGTATGGTTTTTGGGCTGGGATTATTGGCAAAAATCCGTCCATGGTGGAAGTCGAACCAGACTTTTCTATCCGCCTCACCGTGTCCCGACTTGTCGTACCATACCACACGACCTTCGCTCTCATAGCGAAAAACATCCCCATCGGGCGTCGTGATATCAGCCACATTGTCGAACTGCATGTTTTCGTCGCGGTCGACAAACGCCTTCCATTCTTCAAGCGGAATTCCCCCGCCCGAATCTGCATCCCATCGCTCTTCATGTCGTTCGATGTGGATTGAGTAACCCATGGAGACTCCCCCGCGCGTAATGCTTTATTCTACGCAAGATCTCCATAATAGTCGCTCTATTTGCGAGTTTTTTCAGATAATCAGTACGGACAGGGGGGTGGAGAATGAGATATTTTTCAGCCTTAGTGAATGACTATTACTGCAAGTAATTTCGTGCAGATTCAATAGTCACTAGATGGTTTTACGGAAATCTACGAAAAAAGCCCACCTGCCGTGGTGGCAGACGGGCTTTTTATTCTTTGCAGTCTAGCTTGTCAGAAAAGTCGCAACTCCGTAGTGCGTCGTGGACACACTACACGGATGCTATTTACCGATAGCCGCGCGGGCCGATTCCAACTGACCGGCCGCACCGAACATCTGGTTTTTGTGGATGATATAGCCGGCGTATTCGGGCATGAACACCTTACCGGAAGTTCGCAGGTCGAAATCCTCCGGCTTATCTTGGAAGGTCTCGCGGAGCACGGCACACCAGACCAGACGGCCGTCGGTGTCGATATTGATCTTGCACACTCCCAGTTTGGCGGCAGGTAGATACTGCGCTTCATCGACACCGCTGGCGCCCTTGAGGGCCCCACCAGCCGCATTCACTCGGTCTACCCATTCCTGCGGAACGCTGGACGAACCGTGCATGACCAGGGGGAAGCCTTCGGGCAAAATCTTTTGGATTTTTTCCAAAACGTCGAAATGCAGGCCTTGTCCACCGCTGAACTTATAGGCGCCGTGCGAGGTACCAATGGCAACGGCCAGCGAATCGCAGCCGCTTTTCTCCACAAACTCGGCCGCTTCTTCGGGATCGGTCAAGCATACGCTGCCCACTACATCTTCCTCGACACCGCCGAGTTGACCGAGTTCAGCCTCGACTACAACGCCCTTGGCGTGGGCGCGATCGACAACTCGCTTAGTAATCTCGATGTTCTTTTCCAGCGGATCGTGCGAGGCGTCGATCATCACCGAGCTATAGAAGCCGCTGTCGATGCAGTCGTAGCAAGCCTCTTCGGTGCCATGGTCCAGATGTACGGCGAAAATCGCTTCGGGAAAAACAGCTTCGGCCGAGCGGATGAGCCCTTCCAAAAATCGCTTGTCGGTATAGCTGCGGGCACCACGCGAGATCTGGATGATGAACGGCGCACTCTTCGAGTCGTCGGTGGGATCATCGTTTGCGGCCGTTTTTCCCAAGTTGCCGCGGAAAAGACCAACCGTCTGCTCGAGGTTGTTGATGTTGTAGGCACCTACGGCGTATTTACCATAGGCATGCTTGAAAAGGTCGGTCGTGGTAACGATCATTTTCTTTCTCCTGCTGGCCCCGCATCAGAACGGGGCGACTTGTTCATATCTATGGGTTCTCGACAATCTGGGGATATTAACCGAAATTACCCCTATTCGCTAGTGGGCTGGACATATCGGAGGGTTTGGCATGAACTTTGCATACTAGGCTTTCTGAAAATAAGTTAGTGTGACCGATAACTAAATTTGTAAGTCGTCAGCCACCCTTCAAACTCTCTCTTGCGAAGTTTACGTCACACTAAATCCAACAGTACGTTAAATTGGGAGTTTTACGGAAAATAAGTGCTGCTAAACACGAAATATTATGACAAAATCCAATCCGGAACATACCGCTCGCTGCCACAGGAGAGATTCACCCTAAACATGGTCAATATGGAGTATCCATACCCATATAATACGTGTTTGAAATTATTACATTTATGGTATCTGACGTTACAAACTCCAATTCACCAAACGACCTTGATCTGCGTTGCTCCAGATTACACCAACGGTTACAATCGCTCGTCCCTATATATGGATATATGGTTCACGAATAATCCGCGAACTAGAAGACTGCAACATCATTTTTGTCAAGGATGACGCATAGATGAGCAGCGAATCTGCTTCGATCGACTCGGCCGCAAGCAACTCCGAGATAAGCGATTTCGAAAAACTCCGTAATGCCCGAGAGATTATCAAACTAGAAAGCCGCACCTTGGCCCAACTGGCCGACCGGCTGGACCAAAGTTTTTGTGACGCGGTAAATCTGCTCTGCCAATGCCGAGGCAGTGTCATCGTTTCGGGCATGGGCAAGGCCGGGCTGGTGGGCCAGAAAATCATGGCCACGCTGGCTTCCACGGGCACGCGAGCCCATTGCCTGCACCCCGCCGAGGCCGTCCACGGTGACCTTGGCCGTGTTCGTCGCGACGACCTGGTTCTCATGCTTTCACAAAGCGGCGAGACGGAAGAAGTCGTGCGTCTGTTGCCCATGCTGGCCGATGCCCGGATTCCAGTCGTGGCCATCACGGCCAACTCCGAGAGCACACTGGGCCGCGCTGCCACGGTGGTTATCGAGTTAGGACGCCTGGAAGAAGCCGGCACACTGCGGCTCGCGCCCAGCACAAGTACAACGGCAATGCTGGCCCTGGGCGACGCCCTCGCACTGGTGGCCAGTCAAATGCGTGGATTCCGCCGGGAGGATTTCGCCCGCTTCCATCCCGGAGGCAGCCTGGGACAACGGCTCAGTCGCGTCGAGCAACTTATGCGCGGACTGGACTGTTGTCGCGTGGCCGAGCAAAACAATACCGTACGCGAGGTACTCGTCAACGTCAGCCTGCCCGGCCGTCGCACAGGCGCGATTATGCTGGTCGACGATGATGGCAAGCTGTCGGGCATTTTCACCGACAGTGACCTGGCAAGGCTCTTCGAACAACGCCGCGATCCGCAACTCGACATACCAATCAGTAGCGTAATGACGGTAGATCCGCTGTCCGCATTATTGGGCACACTGGTTACCGACGCCGTCGATACCATGGCTCGTCGCAAAATCAGCGAACTGCCGGTCGTCGACGCCTCCGGTAGACCGGTCGGATTGATCGACATCACCGACGTGGTCGGCCTTATGCCCAAGGAAGATCAGCTCGTGGAAGACGGATTCAATGCAGCCGTCGACACTCCCTGTCGAGTATTTCCCCAGCCAAAAGCGGATTCCGAGGAGGCGGCTTAGGAATGACGGCGGACGTGAAAAATATTGAACCCATATGCCGATCCATTGAATTGATTCTTTCCGATGTCGACGGCGTGATGACCGACGGACTGTTGGTCTACGACAATCAGGGCATCGAAACTAAACGCTTCTATGTCCGCGACGGCATAGGTATCCGCCTGTGGCAGAAAGCGGGTCATAAGTTCGGCATTATCACTCTGCGCAGCTCACAGATCGTCCGCAGCCGCGCGGCCGAACTGGACATCGAGATCGTTCGCCAAGGTGCCGGAAACAAACTGGCTACATTGCAATCGATCCTCGACGAGACGGGCATCACAGCCGAACGAACCTGCTATATCGGCGATGATCTGCCCGACCTACCGGTCATACGCAAGGTAGGCCTGGGCGTGGCCGTCGCCGACGCCTGCGTGGAAGTTCGCCAGTCGGCCCACTTCGTCACAAAAACTCCCGGCGGCCACGGTGCCGTCCGCGAAACCGTGGAAATGATCCTCAAAGCACAAATGCGCTGGGAGGATCTGATTCAGCCTTACGCGATGTGAATAGATAGAGGATAGAGGATAGAGGGCAGAGGGCAGAGGGCAGAAATGTCGAATGTCGAAATCAGAATGAGGAATGAATTTAGAATGCACAATGACGAATGATCAATGTTCAATGATCAAATCCAAAATCTGAAGTCTGAAATCTTATGTCTTATGTCCTAAGTCTTAAGTCAAATGGCTGATAACTGAAAACTGATAACTGAAAACTGACCACTTAAAACTGACACCCCATAGAATCACATGTACCGCATATTCCACATTGCAGCGAGCTTTGGCACGGTTCTCGTCGCATACTGGTGCTATGCGCTTGTCGCGGTTCCGTTAATAGAGCCGCCGCCCAAACGCTTGGCCAATAATGCGGGCGCATCGGCCACGGACGGTACAGCAATTCACAGCCAATCGGTGCGCCGCGACGCCGAGCTTAAAGCGGTCTTTCCGCCGGGCTCTTGGGAGATTGAAAACGACACCATCAAGCTGCAAAACGATCAACTCCGTCTGCTGTTCAAAAAGTACGACAACCAAGGCGGCGGATTGGTAAAGCTTACACCCTGCACGATGGTCTTCATGGCCGACGATGAGGACGACTCCACGACTGACGGAAATCAGCAACGTGCCCCGGTGATCATGCAAGTGCCCGACGGCGCTTTACTGAAATTCGACAAGGCATTGGATCTGAAGATGGCCAAAATCGGCAAGCTCATCGGGGGCCGGCTTTTAGGCCGGGTTACCGTCTTCAGCCACGGTTCCGAGCCCGGTGAAGAGGATGACTTCATTTTCGTCACCAACGATCTATTGCTACGTGAGACCGAGGCCCAAACCTCGCAAAGGGTGCAGTTCCGCTACGGCCCACATTATGGCAGCGGCCATAATATGCTAATCAAACTCGAGCAAGCAAAAGGTAAAGCGACCTCGCAGGCGAGTAAGGGACCTCAAATCGAAGGCATTAGCTCGCTGGAAATCAAGCATATCGAAGAGTTCCACCTGGAGATCCCCGACGACGATGACAAATCGACGGGCCATGATCCAACCACCGGTGAATTGGCTGCCGGCGGCAAAAATAAAGCCGACACCCTCAAAGGCGTCTCCCCAAAAACCATCCCCATAGAAATCAACTGCCAAGGCCCCTTCCGCATCGACTTGCAAGATAACGTCATCACCTTCGAAGAGCAGGTAGACGTAATGCGTTTCTACCCCGAGGGCCCATCAGACCAGATCAACTGCGAATTGTTGTCGGTTTACCTTATGCCAAAAGAGAAGACCAATGGTAAAAAGGCCAATGTCCAAAAGGCGGGCACGAAAAAGAAAGCGAAAAACAGAGCAACAAAGCAAGAAAAGCCCGGTCTCGACAAACTCGAACCTCGCCGTATCGTAGCACTCGGCAGCCCGGTAGTGGTGCGGTCACCAAATAACAAAGTCGAAGCACGCGGCAACCGCTTGGAATATGACATGAAAAACGGCCAAATCGTGCTCGACGGACGCTTACCCAAGTCAATGATCGCCGCCGCCCGAAAAAAAGCCGGAAAGGGCTCGCTACCAGGATTGCATGACACGGACGACAACCCCACCCAGGCATTCTTGCGGCAAGGCCCAAATGAAATTCACGCCGTCGACTTGCAATACGAACCGGCCGAATCCCGGCGCCAAATCGGAAAACTAGTAGCTCAAGGTCCCGGCTGGTTCCGTGGAGTATTGGACGATAAACAGTCCGGTACCGGCAAAGACGCTGCTGAACCACTCACGAAAACAAACAAAAACAAACCGCCACAAATACTCGAAGCCAGTTGGCAAGGCCTATTGCGACTGCAACCCGACTATCAATATAAGTCAATTTTGCCGGACGATAAATTCCACGCGATTTCAATGTCGGGCAATACCAAACTCTCGTTCCCCGGTATGGGTCTCGAATCCGACGAAGTCCATTTCTGGATGATCGAACCACGCGCCCCCGACAAAGAAACGCAATCGGCCCGGGCACCACAAAACAACGATGACCAGAAAGCAAAACCGCCCGCTCTGAAACCGCACAGCATGATGGCCTGCGGTAAAGACAAAGGCAGAGCCGATCCGTCGGAAATGAAAAAGGTCAAAATCAACTCGCCGCAAATGACGGGTGTCGTCGACAAGCTGCAAGTCTGGTTCGAAGAAGACCCGGACGCCGGCACGTATAAACCGCGCATGGGAGCTCCGCCGACAACACAAGTGCCCACCGAGCGAGCGAAAGTTGTCCCAGCCAACCAAACCACGACCTACTATCCCCCCGATACGTATCCGAACGGCACTGCGGTCAATGTCGCGTCCGCACCACAATATTATCCCACTGGGCAACAAACGCCCGTTCAGCAAAACATGTTCGCACCCCGCAGTCCGAATACTGTGCCAGCAATCACTAGTGTCGATCAAATCCCAAATAACCGGCCCCAAAACAACCAACCCAAAAATCACTTTCATGTCGTCGCTAAACTCCTTAATGCCAGCGTGACGCTGGGCAAAAAGGCGGAGCTTGCCAAGCTGACTATTACCGGCGAGGTGCGACTCGAAGAAACCAAAACCGCCAAACCCGACGAAGAACCGGTGGTCGTCGAAGGCGACCAGATCGTGGTTCGCAACGCCAGCAGACCGCACGCAACCATGATCGTAACCGGATCGCCCATCAAACCGGCGAGATTCCAAGGTCGCGGACTGACCTTGACCGGCGCAAACATCAACCTCAATCGAGGCATTAACCGCCTCTGGATGGATTGCCCGGGCACAATGACCCTCCCGCCCGTGCAGCTAGACACTGACGGTCAGGAGCCCGTCGGAGGAACTTTACCGGCGAGACCGGAACCCAACGCCGAACCGATGACCGTACATTGGCAAGACCGCATGGAGTTCGACGGGCGTACTATAACCTTTGAACAATCAGTGCTCGCCAAAAATAAGCAGCAGATGCTGCAAACCGAGACGCTAAAGGTCAGCCTCGATCGCATGGTCAACTTCGACCAGACCTCGGGCATTAACGGCCGTCAGGAAGAGCAACCCAAAGTCCAGGAAGTACACTGTCGCGGTGGTGTCGTGATGGAAAGCAGCACTTTCGACGATGAAAGCGGTAAGCTGACTTCAACCGAATTGATGCAGGTGGCCAACCTCAAGATCAACAATATATCGGGCAATATCTATGCCGACGGGCCGGGGATGGTAACCACAGTGCGACTGCGTTCCAGCGGTATGGGTGCGTTCGGCAATCTTCCGGGCGAAAAACCCAAAGCACCGAAAACACCGCGTGAGGTTCCCTTCGCTCCTCCGGTGGGCAATCCTGCTCCTGATCCCATCACACCGATCGGCTACAATGACAATGAGAACAGCGGCGAAAAGAAAGAAGGCTTGATATACCTGAAAATCACATTCCAAAACCACATCGAGGGCAACAGATTTCAACGCAAGATCGACTTCCACGATCAGGTCAAAGCCGTCTACGGCCCTGTCGAAAACTGGCAAGACCGCCTGCCCGACGACAATCCAGACGCTGTCGGACCCCAAGGAGCGATACTGAGTTGTCGAAAACTGTCGGTAACCTCCATGCCGACGCCCACCGGCAAACGCCAGAATATAGAACTCCAGGCCGCCGGCAATACACTTATCGAGGGTATGCTCTTCACGGCCCGCGGGGCGGTGATGAGTTACAACCAGGATAAAGACCTCATGATCCTCGAAGGCGACGGCCGCAATCCGGCAACTCTATATCGCCAAGAGGTCATCGGCGGTCCCGAACAGAACCTTCACGCTCAACGCATCAAGTATTGGCCCGGCACCAAAGAAATCAAGGTCGTCGGTGCCCAATCGGTTGAGCTACTGCTCGACCAAAACGCTCAAGATCCGAAACGTCGCAAAAAGTAGGGTGTGTCAGCGACGTCCTTGCATTACGCCTGATCCGGCAATTGTTTCGGTTGCGTTTCCTCGCCCACAAATTACACAACTGTGCAAAATTTACAATTTTGCCTCCCTTCGCTTGCGCTTCGGGTTAGTATGTTTATTAATCATTCTGACAATCGGGCGGTTTTCTCCCTATATTCGATTTACCCAACAGATTGGCACGCGAATTGCGCTTGTCGTTTGTCTGGCTGTACGCGGCATTTGCCGCTACATGGTAAACCTATCGCCATATCATCAATCGTCAAGGAAAGGGAGATCACGGATGACACTCCACCTCTTACGCGCCTCGCTTTGTGTTGTTCTTCTGACAAGCTGCACACACGCCCAGGCGGCCGATGCCAAACCGGGATTGAAAACTTCCAAAGGCATCACGGCCCTGCTTACGCCCGACGGGAAAATCGAAATATCCAATGCCCCATCGATCGAAATATCGCTTGATCGCCCCAAATAATAGTCCCGTGCCTCCTTGCCTCGCCAGGTTTTGCAGAAAACCATCGGCTAACGTGTGGCACGCCCAGAATGAGACCGCTGAGAAAGTTTTTGGATAAGGGGTGCTAGCACTGAAGTCATTGATAGCGTTATGGATAG
>JAFGTN010000354.1 GCA_016934075.1 Pirellulales bacterium | reverse complement strand
GTCGACTACACCGGTGGGCAAGCGACCGGGCCAGCGCGCCATGCAGGCTACGTGAATTCCACCTTCAAAGAGTTCGGAAGCATAACCGCGATAGGGCGCGTTGCTGGCCGCGATGGGATAGGCGCCGTTGTCGCTGCAGAAGATGACCAGCGCGTTATCGGCGCGACCGGTCGATTTCAATGTTTCGAGTATCTTGCCCACACCCTGATCCAACCGTTCAATGATCAATCGAAGAGTATCGCGGTCACCCTTCTGCCAGTCTTTGGAGTCCCATTTATGCGAGACTTTGGGCCGATCGGGTTTGCGGTCAGGATGCTGAAAGGGAGCGCTGGGAGCGGTGTAGGGCAGGTAGAGAAAAAGCGGTTCCTCGGCTGGTTGTTTTTTGATGAAGTCGATGGCGTTATCGGTAATTATGTCGGTGAAATAACCGTCGCGTCGAACTTGCTTGAGGTTCTCGTAAAGGACGGGCTCACCAGTAGGCTCGTTGTGGTAGAAGTAGTCGATAGTTCCGCCTAGAGAGACAAGGGAATAATCGAAACCGTGATGGGGCGGGAGGAAGTGCTTTTCGTAGCCAAGATGCCACTTGCCCAGAGCAACTGTACGGTAACCGGCCTGCTTGAGCAGCGGGATAAGAATGGATTCTTTGGGCGGTAAACCGAGTTGGTGTTTCTCGGCAAGCGCGATGGCGTCGTCATAGCGGCCCACATTTCCGGTGCCCAACGCGCATTCCAGACCGGGCACTCGCTGTTGGTATCGACCAGTCAATAGAGCCGTTCGTGTGGGTGAGCACTCCGGACCGTTGGAGTAGAAGTTGGTGAAGCGGACACCCTGGGCGGCCAGATTGTCGATATTGGGAGTTTGGATGTCCTTGCAGCCGTAACAGGAAAGGTCCTCATTGCCCAGATTGTCTGCTACTATCAAAACGATGTCGGGATGCTTCGAACTGCCGGCAGCCAAAGCAATTTGGAATTCGTTAAGTAGAAATACCGCAATTACCATGCCCACAAGAAAGCATACAGGCCTTTTGAAATGTACGCAGTTCATGATAGATACTTCCTGATTCCGAGTGTGTCAGTTGCTGATTCCGAATGTGTCAGTTGCCGATATTCTAACGAATTGGTCAGTCAATGCAAAGCAGACGCCCAGATCAATTCGGATTATTGCGAATCCGGTTGCCGGCAGGTATCAATGCCGGGTATTGACTGGCCCATGTTAAGTTGGGATACTGTTTTTAGCGGTTACTCGCCCCTGACGGCCCTTTGCGACTAGTTGAACTTTCAGGAGACTTTTTCCAATGACTAACGACATTCGACGACGTGATTTTTTACTTGCTTCAGCGGCAACTATTGCGGCAAGTGGCATGATGGGATCGCAAACCGTATCTGCCGCCGAGACACCCAAGTTTAAGACAACTTTGCATAAGGCCAGGATAGGCGCCCCTAGCGAGGCGACGCTGAAGAGTTGGACCACCGCCGGATTTGAAGGCATGGAGACCAACGGCAAAGAATGCTGGAGCAAATCCCCGACCGAGGCGGCAAAAGACCACTTGACGGCTGAGAAGTTGGGGATGCGTATCCATTCGGTACTATTCGGATGGGCAAACTTCAACAGCCCCGACGCGGGCAAGGTTGCGGCCGATGTGGAAAACGTCAAGGCCGCATTGCGAGCCGCGCAGGGGTACGGCGCCGACGCCGTCTTGCTCGTACCCTGCCGCATCGGCGGTATGCCCATCCCCAATGCTTGGGAATTCGACATCAAGTTCGACGAAAAGACCGGGCACATCAAGGAAGTCGTCAAGGGCGACAACTCGCAATTCGCTAAATACGTCGAGGCCCACAACGTTTCTACCGATGCTACGCGCAAAGCGGTCGCGAAGTTAATCCCCGTGGCGCAAGAGACAGGCGTGACGATCGCTTTGGAGAACGTCTGGAACAACCTGTGGGTCAAGCCTGAGATCTTCAAGAATCTGGTGGCTTCGTTCAATACGCGTTGGGTTGCGGCATATTACGATATCGGCAACCACGTGAAATACGCCCCGCCACAAGATTGGATTCGCACATTAGGCGACCTGATCGTCAAATGCCACGTAAAAGACTTCAAACTCAAGCCCAACGGCCAGGGCGGAAGCTTCGCCGATTTCCGCGACGGAAGCATCGACTGGCCCGCGGTTCGCAAGGCGCTGGACGACATCGGTTACAGCGGCTGGATGACGATCGAAGGCAGCGGCGGACTGTCACTCGCCGAACAAAGTAAGCGTCTGGATTTGATATTTGCCGGAAAGTAGATATAGGCCAGATATTCCACATTAACTACCCCGTAACAATTTAAGCAACTTGTAGCCGGATTTGCAAGAATTCGGATCATTGACCATGAAATCCCGGCAACTTCCGAATTCTTGCGAATCCGGCTACCATCAGGCTTGAGTGTTACAATAACCCGAGGCGGGCTCGAAATGCTACACCCGCTTGCTATTTTATTAATCGGAATCGTGGCGGTTGTAGTCATGATCGCCGTGTTTCGCTTCAATGCGTTCATCGCGCTTATTTCCTCGGCCATACTGGTAAGTCTACTCTCGCCGGGCCCCGTAGCGGAAAAAATTACCCGCGTGGCAACGGCCTTCGGCACTTCGACGGCCGCGATCGGGATTGTAATCGCCATGGCGGCCATTATCGGCAGGTGCATGATCGACAGTGGAGCCGCCGACCGGATCGTACAATCGTTCTTGCGGATTCTGGGAGAGCGGCGCGCGGCCACGGCCCTACTAGGCTCCGGCTTC
>JAFGTN010000035.1 GCA_016934075.1 Pirellulales bacterium | reverse complement strand
CGAGCAATACGTTCAGGCCGGTGGACGTGTGCTGGCCTGTGGACCTCCGCCCGCCCGCGTCGACGGCGCCGCATCCGATCGTGGTATAAAAGCCGCCGCCAGCAAATCCTGGCAGCAGGTCTCTGTCGTGGATGCGATCAACGCCGCCACGGCCCTCACCCAGGCCGACGGGCTGACAATCAACCGCGCCGCGGACGACAAGGGGCTGCTATTCCACCAGCGCCGCCGGCTCGACGATGGTGAGTTCCTTTTCCTCGTCAACACCAGTATCGATCATCCCAGCCGTGGAGAGGTTTCATGCAAGGCCCGCGGCATCGAGATTTGGGATCCGGATACCGGAAAGATTGCTCCATACAATTTCCAGAAGGATGCGTCAGGGGTGAAGACCGATTTCGATCTGCCGCCTTGCGGCAGCCTGCTGCTATTCTTCTGCCAGAAGCCCGTCCAACCTGCCGGCAAGAAAAATCCAACGATTACGGCCGTCAAGGCGTCTGGGCCGACGGATGTCGAGCGGATAGGGGAAAACGTTCTCACGCTCGATTTCGTCGACGTTACGGCCGGCGGCAAGACGCAGAAAAACGTCTATGCGTTCGCCGCCGGTATGTTCGCATTCCAGCAGAACGGCATGTCGGGCAATCCCTGGAACAGGCAAGTGCAGCTCCACGACATGCTTATCAAAAAGAAATTCCCGCCAGGGAGCGGATTCGAAGCCACCTACCGCTTCAAGTTGGATGGACCGGCACCGAAACCGCTGCATATCGTCATAGAGCGGCCAGACCTGTACACGATCACCTGCAACGGCAAGCCTGTCACGGCCGTTGAAGGCCGTTGGTGGCTCGACAAATCGTTCGGGATGGTGGACATCACATCCACCGTCGTGGAAGGTGATAACGCGGTCACGATCAAGGCCTCGCCCATGACCATGTTCCACGAAATCGAGCCGGCTTACTTGTTGGGCGATTTCTCGGTCGATCCGAGCGACAAGGGTTTTACCGTTTCGCAAGCGCGGCCGCTGAAACTGGACACCAGGCATGGTTGGAACGCACAGGGCATGCCCTTCTATGGCCACGACGTTTGCTACACGCAAGAGTATGACATCGCCAAACCGGAAGGCCACTATCGTGTCAGCCTTCCAAACTGGTACGGTTCGGTGGCCAAGGTTCTGGTCAACGGAACAAAGGCCGGAACGATCGGCTATCGGCCCTACCAGTGCGACGTTACAAAGTTTATTCGCCCAGGGAAAAACAAGGTCCAGGTCGTCGTCACCGGCACGCTCAAAAACACGCTCGGTCCTCACCATTGCGGCGAACTGATGGGCATGGCCGGCCCCGGCCATTTTCAACAATCGCCCAAAACGGGCCCGCCACCGGGTAGTAAGTATCAGTCGCTCAGCTATGGGTTATTCGAGCCATTTGTGCTCGAACAAGTTCAACCCTGAGTCGGGGGGGAGTGAAATTGTATCGTGCGGGCGCGTTTCCATGCAAAGTCGCGAGCGGCTTGTATTGCGAGTTCTCGACGCTTACACTGTTTGTTGAACAAATTTCACCCCCAAACTTTGGAGATACCACCATGTACCGGAACTTGTCGCTTACGTGTTACTGTTTACCGCCACTAATACTGATCGTCGCCCTTGCAACATCGCTTGCCGGCGCCGCCGAAATGCCCGTGGTTTTTGAAGATGATTTCGAAGCCGCCAAGGCTGACGGCAAACCTGCCGCCTGGCAGCCCACCGACCCGGACGTCTGGAAAATCACCAAGACCGACAAGGGCAACGTCTATCACCAGTTCAAGTCGGGCAAGTATCGGCCCAAACATCGCAGTCCGTATAATATTTCGTTGATTAAGGACGTCATAGTGGGTGATTTTGTGCTCACGGCCAAGGTGCTGAGCACCGATTCGAAGTCGGGTGGCCACCGCGATATGTGCATCTTCTTCGGCCATCAGGATCCATCACACTTCTACTACGTTCACCTGGGCATGGTGCCCGACCCGCATTCCAGCCAGATCATGATCGTCAACGGCGCGCCGCGCAAGATGATCACCACCAATAAGTCGCCGGGCATCCCCTGGGACGAAAAGTGGCACGATGTCAAAGTGGTTCGCCGCGTGGCCGACGGCACCATCGAGATATATTTCGACGACATGAAGAAACCGGTTTTGATCGCCAAGGACAAAACCTTCAATTGGGGCCGCGTGGGGCTGGGCTCGTTCGACAACCACGGCCAGTGGGACGACGTGAAGCTCCGCGGTGTGAAAGTTGATAAGCCCAAGAATGCCGGGTTGTGACCCGGCATCAAATCCTTTGTGGTGCAGGTTGCCAGCCTGCACGCTGGGCCTGGGGGCGTACCATGCAATACAGTCCAAAGTACTTGATGTAACTGTTGGCAGAGCAATGCTTAAAGTTTAACATTTTCCTTTACTTCAAATGATTCTGAGGTTACCCTCACTCCGTTTTCCAAGTCAATGAGAAGGATTCCGGTATCACCGGTACTCAACGTAGTTGTTTTTATATCAATATGCGAATTTGTCCATCTTGTTCGTCCGCAAATATACTCGGGTCCCAAGCAGGCTATTAATAGGTTTTTTCCATATTCCTTGCCAGACACGACGATTGCCAATGCCTGATGGCTGGATGTGAGATCATGCATCGCAGCATCGCAGCCATGCCAGCGTCGAACCATTTTTTGGGTCTTGCTGATTTGTGAATCTAGGAATTCTTTTCTCATATCATTAGAGTGGAAAAGGTACAATTGTCCTGTTTGAATGCAATTGGATGAGATCTATGCAAAAGTTCTTCAGCAACTGGAGTTCTTCCTTTGCATCACCAAAGTCTGGGTGCCAGGTCGGAGCAATCCAGTTTTCAGGATTTGATATGTGCATAGCTATATTATCTTATGTCTAGTTACTTAAGATTAGGGTTCTTCATGGAATTTAGTGGGTGAAAATGGTATTGTCGTGCTCCGCACGAAGGTTTTTTAAGGCATAGGCTAACAAAAGTATGAAAAAGAAGCTCCTCGGACCATAGAATATCCAACGAGCTTTAACAGAATATACTTCCGTCAGCATCTGGTTATTCCTTGGTAGGTTGTTCCTCAGCCGCCGCACCTCGCTGCGCGGCGAGATGTTCGCAAATGAACTCGCTTGGGGTAAGTTCCTTGGGAGCAGTGCCTACCTCCGCTTCACCAGATCACGGTATTATCACCCTGTAGATTGGCTTGAGTCAATATACTTTTGTTAGCCCATGCCTGAAAAACCTCTTGCCGAAGGCAAGTTGACATCATTTTTACACACTATATATCCGTGAAGAACCAAGTTTAGTAAGGCCAAGTAAGCTTGGTAACAGTTGGGAGCGGTTGATAAAGAGTGGCAGAAGAATACCTTGCGGATTCGCGCCGCGGCCATCTTGGCTGTACAGGGCAGGCTGGAAGCCTGCACTACAAGTTAGTTATCGGCCTATTTCTCTTTAACCGTGAAATCGATGGACGACTCGGCCACCTTGTGGCTCTTGAGGTCCTCGACGGTCAATTTCAGCGTGTGCTGACCAGGATAGATTTTCTCTGGCAGGTGGAAATCGCAGCCGATGAAATAATCGCGACGTGGGCTCTGGCAGTACTCTTCCGACGTGGTCGACTCGCGCTTGTCGACTCGCCGTCCGCTGGAATCGAAGATCTGGAAACTGCTGCGCAGCGAGGTATGATAGCCCTTGGCAGAGTTCTCGCTGCGGAAGTTGTCGATTTCGGCGTATAGCAGCAACCGCTGGCCGGGCAAAAACTCACGCTTTTCGAATCGCTCGATTGAACCGTAGCTTTGCACTTTCGAGCAGAATGCCAGGTTGCGGATCTCCAGCGAGGCCGACTCGCCCAGTGCCGTTACCGCCTGGCAAAGATGACGCTTGGCCTCGCCGGCCCGATGGGTGTCGCGAGAAAAACGTTGCGTGTCCAGAAGAACGTCCAGTCCAAAAAGTTCGTTCGACCAGAAATCACGCACGGCCGAGTCGTCGATGGGCATATCGCTCAAGGCGCCGTCGCGACGACCGGCAAGAAGCTGCAAGATCCGCAGGCGGGCATGATCGTTTACATTGGCAGTGGCGTCCTTGGAATCTTTTTCCTGGGATTTCAAGCGAGATTCCAACGCCGCGATGGCCGACTCGACGTGCGGGCGCCAGTTGCCGCTTTGTACTTCGTGGGATGAGACTTCCGCCGGGCCGTGTCGATTGGCATCCCCATCAGGATTCCGAGGATCGTCGCTTTTCGCCGAACGAAGTTTGTGCGGTTCGGTCGGGCCACTGTGATACGAAGTGTGAATCACGCCGTCGGGTTGACTTTTTTGGGATGTTGCGAGACGGTCGGGCTGCGTACGTTTTATAGCCGCGCCGCTGTTTGGCCAGGGTGGCGCCTCGGCCGGCATGAGGTTGTTGTCGTCTCTAGGGCCATTGTCGTGTCGCGGTTGGATCGACGGACCACTTGCGCGACTGGCGCCGGTGTTGGGATAACCGGTGCTTGGATACCTGGTGCTCGGATAAGCCGGAGCATCGATATTCAGATCCGATAATTCTGCCGACCTGCCCGTGGACGGATAGCCTGTACTCGGATATCCGCCACCGGGCGATGTTGTCGGATATGTGAAAGGATAATCGCCATCCAAATCGATTCGGCGGCTGTCGGTCGACGTGGCTGCCGATCGGCGGTCGGCCAGTTGTTGCCGGTTACTGCCTTTACCATAGCGCCGGGCATATTCCACTCGCGACCACACGCTTTTCACCGTCATGGGCCAGAGGCTGGGATCCGCCTGTTTGAGTTCTTCGAGCAGTTCGGCCTGTGCCCGTGGATCGACTTGCCCGAGTTTTTCCACTTCGGCCATGACCGCTTGCAAATCCTGGGGAGATGCCGCGCCGGAAGCAGCAGCACCTGTATTATGACCGCCGTACATCAGGCCGCCGGGTATCTGGGCGCTGGGCATTCGTGCGCCGGGCGCTTGACCATTGACTGCCATGGGCCCGGGCACCGGCGGAGCGGGCGCCGGCTTGGTTGGCATGGTG
>JAFGTN010000353.1 GCA_016934075.1 Pirellulales bacterium | reverse complement strand
CGCGGAAGGAGATGAACAAACGGCCGTCGGGCGCGTATTTGCCGGCATGGCGGTCGCCGGTCAAAGCGCCGGGCAACTGGCGAGGTTTACTCCAGGTTTCACCTTCGTCGTCGGAAAAGATCACAAAACTGTTAAGCCGCCTGCTGTTTTCCCGCAATAGACAAGCAAGTTGTTTTCCGTCGGGTGAACGGAAAACGCCCGGCTCGCACAGATGGGCATTCGGATGTGTCGCGATCACACGTGGCTGCCCCCAAGTTAGCCCACCGTCGCTGGAAACTGTTGTGAATACCTCGAACTTATTGGGACGACGTTGCTTTCTCAAAAACCGTCCGTCGTCATGAAAAAAGGCCATGTAGCGACCATCTTTCAATCTAATGCAGGAGGCCATGGCCACGATCCCGCCAAAGTCGCCGATTGAGCGCAACGGCGACCAGTTTTGGCCGTCGTCCTCGGAAACAGCCATACGGATAGGGTAAAGTCCGGAAAACATAATCAGCCGCTTGACACCCTTGGGATCGATGACGCGGTAGATCGTGGGCGTTTCTTTCGAGGTAGCCCAATTCTCCGGGGTTGGCAGCCGCTCACTCCAGGTCAAGCCTCCGTCGCTGCTGCGCTTCATTACGATCGCCCCGCGGCCGTGGCCTTTCGGGTATACGACAATCATGGTTTTGCCGTCTTCCAACAGCACGGTGGTGGGATGGCCGAGGTATTGACCAGGCTCTTTGTCCACAACCACCTGATGATGCTTTTGCTTGGCCAGGTCGATCAAGGGGATGCTGTAACCTTTTGATACTTGCTCGGCCGCGTTTATTTCCACCGCCAGAAAAAGCAGCGTCACGGCCGTAATCAGTGTCTTCGTCAGCTTGCTGAATTTCATCGAACATCTCTTTCTAATAGACTGGGTCATAAGTGCGAGTCTTTTATCACGGCATGTCACCGGGATACCTTACTGAAGATCATAATCGAGTGTCATCCTCTCCTTACCCGATTCAACCGTCGCTTTCAGTTCCGAGTGTTTATTATATTTCAGCGGTATATATTGGACCGATCTTCCGGCACCATCATCGGCGGGTGTACTGTTTTCTTCGGCCGCGCTACGTCCACCATGCATAGCGGTAATTTCAACTCGATGTTCGCCGACAGGCACACCTCCACGAGATTCAACCACGTATCTGCCGTCGACGATCTCCGCGGCCGATGCCGGCCCTTTTGTATTTCCCATGGGAACAAAACGAATCGTCCCCCGGGATATCGGCTTTCCTTGCCAGGATACATCGCCGTCTACAACCACATACTCCACAGAACCCGATTTGCCGCAACCCAACAGCAGGGCTGACAAGACGATAAAACCGCCCGACAATCGCAATACATTATTCAGCCGTTGCATCCGTTTCTCCTCCACTGCGAGTTGTCAGCGCGGTAAGCATTCTTTGATCAATGTCCTCGTTGACAAAATGGGCGCTGCCGTCGGCAAACAGGAAATGGCAGCCGCCACCCGAATGAAAACTGGAGAATCCCGCTTCGCGATATGCCCACGTGCCGCCGCCGGGCCGAGAAAACGGGCCATTAATTCCCAGCGCGGTATCCGACAGATTCCACGTAACAAAATTATGGCCCTGAAAAGAGCCGGGTTCCCCACCCGTTATTTCACCAACAATCAAGGTATGGGATGTTCCGTCGGTAATATCACTGATGCGTGTTTTGGAATAGTTATACAGAATGCCATCGGCGTCGAGCTTCGGCCAGCTGGTATCGCACGTCCAATCGATTGAATCTGCTACTGCATCCATATTGGTTCGTCCGATGTCTTCGTCGGGATCACGCCCCGGACGATTGATCGCGGCGGTACAGCCGACCAACTCGTCTCGCTGATTGTCACTCGGACAAATGTAAAGGGGAATGGATCGTCCGCTAGCATCCAGATTGGTCGAGGCTCCCAAATTGTAAAACGTTTCGAAATCGAAAGCTTCGTAATTGGCCCCCTGCTCGAAATACGGCAAGATAAAAACGCTCCAGGAATATCCGTAGTAGGTCACGGTATACGAACAGCGACTTTTCTGCGTATGGTATGTAGCCGGTGGAAAGACGTTGTGCACACCATGATAATTGTGCAGCGCCAAACCTACCTGGCGAAAGTTATTCGAGCATTGCGATCGTCGCGCCGCCTCCCGAGCAGCCTGGACCGCCGGGAGTAAGAGCGCAATCAAAATGCCGATAATGGCGATCACCACCAACAACTCAACCAGGGTAAAACCAAGCGATATCCGTGAAAATGCCCGAATGAGCGAGCCCTTTGTGCGACTGAATTGTCTCATATCATCACCCTTTTCAAGGTAAATACTATTCGCGAATCGTATTGTCTTGCTCCCTCTTGAGGCTTTCCATAACGCTGCGACGCCCCCTCGTAATCGAGCGGACCATAAGGTCTCGCGCGCGGTCGGGATCGCGATTTTTAATTGCACGAACCATCAGAACATGCTCCCGCCAGGTCCAAGCCGCCCCGCGCAATGCGATCACTTCCGGGACATTACGAGTGGCTTTGAAGATTCTGCTTAGTAGCCGACCTTCGCGAACAATCTTTTCCAGCAGTCTGTTGTGCGAAGCGGCAACCAACACCGCATGAAAATGCTCGTCCATATCGGCCCAGGCCGACGCCTGCTCCGCCGTAGCCATCTTGTCAGGCTGACGGCGAATGGCACGCGCAAGTTCCAACCAACGCCGGCAGATGTCTTCCAGTTCCTCTATCTCCCGCACACGAATATTTCGTGCCGCCTCGGCCGCCGCGCAACCTTCCACGGCTTCGCGAACAATATAGGTCTCTTCCAGATCTTCACGACTGATGTCCCTGACAAAAGCACCTGCGCCGGGAACCTGCTTGACCAACCCTTCTTCCGCCAAACGGTTAATCGCTTCGCGAATCGGGGCAAGACTGACACCAATCTCCTGTGCCAATGCTCGATTCACTAACTGCGTTCCTGCCGGAAATTCGCCACGCGTTAGCTTCTCGCGGAGATAGCTGTAAGATTTTCCCGCTAAAGTAGATTGCACTGCACCGCACTCCTTGCCGCCAAATCATGTTCGAACATGATCGATCATGTTCGTTCACAAGTCACTATAAAGTATTTTACACTGGCATGTCAAGCATTTACAGCAGAAGAAATGCAAGAGATAATCAAAAACAACCTTATACGAGCGATTGGCTTGCCATTTAGCCCGTCTGAAATCCGTCCGATCCTGCAAAGCGAGAGACCTCGCAAATCTTCTTCCGCCTTATCCATGTAACCCGACCCCGATATGGCTTGGCGGACAGCAGTCTGATCGCCGTCAGGAAAAGCTTCCATCACAGCCCGGTACTAGAGTTGCGCCCACTCCGCACCGGTTTGCGCTATTGGTTCCTCACGAGATCTTTGCATCACACAGGCCGAGGTTTAAGCATCATCGGGAAAAGCAGGTTGGCTGTGAGCCTGACTCACTCGCGGGTATAAGTGATAAGACATATATACACACTTTCGGGTTATCGACGGCACTGGTCAATGGCTTAGAATTAGCAGCCAAATGGGAGACTCGGCCATGGCTGCTATCATCGAATCGGGAACCACCAATTCTCAGTCGTTGTCTCTAAATAACATTGTCGACCGTAACACCATTGTTTGGTGGGCACTGATTGGGATTTCAATCTGGAGTGCTCTTACCATCAGCCCCTGGGGATGCCTGTTCTGGCTGTTCGCTCTGATCCTGGACGACGTTCTCCTCTACGGTTTCGGCAAGTCTATGCTGTTTGACTCGCAGTTGCGAGTGCGCCGCAACTACCAATGGATTGGCAACATGTACGACAATACCACCGGGAGCGGCCGCGACCTGGGCTTCAACCTGGTGGTCGACGGCAAACTGTCTCAGCGGGCAAAATTCGAACACATGGCGAAACAATTGGGGCTGGAAAAGGGGATGACAATCTGCGACGTAGGCTGCGGCTATGGAGACTGGATGAAGTATTGCCGGGATGAAATCGGTTGCCAGGCCGTGGGCATCAACATCACGCCCGAACAAGCCGCCTATGCCGAGCGCGAATATGGACTCGAAGTACACGTCACCAACTGGAAGGACATTCTCACAAACTCCGATTTACAGCGAAAGCTCTACGGCCGATTCGATGCTGTCACATTCATGGATACGATCGAACACTACGTCAGCATGGAGGACAGGCGAAATATCGAGAAGCAAAATAAAATTTATTCGGACATGTGCTTCTTTGCCTCCAAATTGTTCAAACAGGATTCAAAATCCCATCGAGTCTTCATATCCTGCCTCCATCAAACCCGAAAAAAACGGAGTTGGAGGTTTTACTACCATGCATATTTCATGGATAAACTCTATTCCGGGCATTACCCCTTTGTGGACGAAGGCCCACTCGTACTCTGCAAGCCGTGGTTCGATGTAATCGAACTCGAAGACAAAACCGAAGACTACCGGTTGACGGGCGTAAGAGACCGCAAACACTTCCAGGCCATCAAAGTCAAGCTGACGCCAAAGAAGATAGCATATGTATGCATCCTGTCCTTCCTGGATCCTTTTGTGATCCATCGGCTGCTATATTACAAACAGGACTCGTGGATGTTCTTCTATGGCGACAACCCATACAGCAACGAGTACGATGCCAACTACCGCAAGGGTGTGAGCTACGTACTCCTTTACTGGATAACGTTAAAGCTTAAGTCACAAGCATTTACAAATAAGCACTAGAAACGGCAGCCTCCGCCAACACCAACGAAGAGATCATCCGCATCGTCGCTGAGACCTTTTGCCAGGCGAAGGTCGAGAACCAGGTTGCAATTCACCAGCAAATCGACACCCAAACTGAAATAGTGTTGGCCTAGTTCATCTTCTCTATCACGGGTAAACAGTCCATAGTACTCGGCATATCCGGTCAAGCGGGAACTGATCGGAAAGCCTAAAGCAACCGACTGGGTCCAGAGCATGAAATCATCTACTGGGTGCTATGTATGCACAACAATAGCCATCAGATGCTCAAGCAGGTTGTAGGGTAAGCCCGCAAACTCGCTCCAGCTTGACTATAACATTGACGCTTGGGATGTCGTCGTAACCGCATGCCCCTCAACTCGCCGGCTTGGCTTTGTTCTTGAGCTGGCAAGCGTCTGCGACTCTCCACGCGTGTCGACAAAAACGACACTTATGGCGATTGTTTCGACATTCAATCAGCGCTGCTTGATGTGCCAGAAATCATATTAATGGAAATTTCCTTCAAAGAGGCGACTGTACCTTCCTTAAATAATATTTGGCATACCGATTGCTCCCGCCAACAAGTTTGGGTTTCTTGATCAGCGCTGATAGCCAACCTTAACGGTGATCTATTGTGCGCTGGGAGTGGAACTGCGCGCATTCCAGGCCAGTGCTCTGAAAAGCACATGTTTTAATTTGCGAAGTTGGAGCGACCCGACAACTTCACATATTTTCAGTCATACATGGCTCACTGCATCACCAAGCACACCACAGCACGGATCCACGTAAAGGCCCAATAAAATGAATTCAAAGGAAGAGGAGAGGAATGATGCGAGCATGGCCCTTGGTTATTTATACGATTGCCTACTGCTGTCTTTTTGGCATTCCGTCGAGCATTTATGCGGATGAAGCCAAGAGCTTTGGTCCAGATCCGCAGGTTTATCAAAAAACGGTGGATGGTGCGATCCGCTTCTTGGCGTCACAACAATCACCGGAAGGCGCGGTGAGTCCACAGATCGGGATCGGTCCGACCGCACTGGCGACGCTGGGCCTTTTGCGGAGCGGCCGCTCAGTGACCGATCCGCAAGTGGCTAAGGGTCTGAAGTATCTTGAAGAGTATACGCAGGAAAGCGGCGGCATCCACATGCCCGGCGGCCACATCCCAACCTACGAAACATGTATAGCTTTAGTTTGTTTCAAAGAGGCGAATCATCGCGGGCGGTACAACAAGATCATCAAAGATGCGGAAGCGTTTATCCGACACTGCCAATGGGATGAAAGCCGGGACAAGGAAACATCGGATCTGTCTTACGGTGGGGTGGGCTATGGGCGTAAGAGCCGTCCCGACCTGTCTAACACCGCCTTCTTGATCGACGCCCTAAAAACCTGCGGTGCCGCCTCTGATGATCCAGCCATCCAGAAGGCGATGGTGTTTGTCTCGCGCTGCCAGAACCTGGAAAGCGAACACAATATCACGCAGTTCGCGCCCAAGGTAAACGACGGTGGATTCTATTACACACCCGTGCTCAGCCGTCAGGATACGGAAAGACAGACGGCCGAAGGCGGTTTGCGTAGTTACGGTTCGATGACATATTCCGGTTTCAAGAGCATGATCTATGCCGGTCTGACCAGGGATGATCCACGAGTGAAGGCCGCTTTTGAGTGGATACGCAAGCACTATGACGTGAAAAGCAACCCGGGCATGGGTGACGCCGGGCTGTACTACTATTATCACACTTTTGCCAAAGCATTGGATGCTCTGGGCATCGACGAAATCGAGGACGCCAAGGGAGTAAAACACGACTGGCGGCGGGATCTGGCAGAGGAACTCGCCCGGCGGCAACAAGAGAACGGCTCCTGGGTTAATACCAATCGCAGGTGGATGGAAAGTGATCCCAACCTGGCAACGTCCTTTGCCCTGGTAGCACTCTCTTACTGCAAGCCGAAGGCATCGAAGTGATTCCGGTTGCATTCGCATTCGATCGCCGTCTGCTAATTAGCCATGTTCAAGGAGGATAACTAACGCGGTTCCACTGATCGTCGACATGCAGAACAGTGAAGAGAGCATCTGGCGTTATCAGCCCCGCTTGGACCGCGTTGCGGAAATGCTGGATAACGAAAGGAATAAACCAAAGAATGAAACATCGCATTTCGAGTATTCGGCGACCAAAATCCATGGGATTTACCCTTGTGGAATTATTGGTGGTCATTGCTATTATTGGGATTCTCATCGCTTTGTTACTGCCGGCAGTACAGGCTGCCCGCGCGGCGGCGAGGCGGATGTCGTGTACGAACAATCTCAAGCAGTTGGGGCTGGCGATGCACAACTACGTAAATACGCACAATATGTTCCCCAACTCTGGATGGACGGCTGTGGTTGAACAATATCCAACGGACTATTCACCGTTAGCCAAGTTGTTGCCCTATAGCGAGCAGACAGATCTGCATGACTTGATCGACTTTTCGATTCATCCCGGCGGAAAATTCGGCTTGGGCAATTTCGGAATGGCCGGCGAGTTGCGAGTTATAGCCGGCACTGCAATTCCCATGTTCCTTTGTCCCAGCGACCCGGAGAAGCCGCATCACGACATGGCGTCCGGCTCGGTGATTGTTACGTTTGCCGGCACCAACTATGCTTTCAACGGCGGAGACGGAATGGACGGCAATACTAACATGGCTACATCCGTGGACAAGGGCGGTATTTCCTGGACCGATGCAAGGATCGGAGTCAGGGACATTATAGACGGTACGAGTCACACGCTTGCATTCACGGAATCGCTGCGAGGGCCATGCGACACTCCTGCCGCCACGTCCACGCCGGATTTGCAGGTTTATTGTGCTTCTCCCTGTTCTGTCGCCATGGCTGAGACAGCAGAACTCAACGGGGTGGCAGCAATGCTCTCAAGCGTGAGCGGCTGGAATAGTACACGGCTATCGCAATGGTTGGAAAGCGGACTTCCGACCGGTCCGCTGATGAACGGACGTTTTCCGCCCAACAGCCCAATTCCAGATCTGACTTTCCGATCGGCCAAACTCTGTGCTGCCCGCAGCCGACATCCCGGGGGCGTGAACGCCTGTATGTGTGACGGCAGCGTCAGGTTTATCGACGAAAATATTTCAAATGCCGCTTGGCATGCCTTGTGGACCCGCGCGGGCGGAGAAATCAATATCGAGGAATAAAAAAACATGACTACAGCCGTAAAAGCAACCGACAATAAGCACGTACCTTTGTGCGTGGAGAATCTTACCAAACGGTTTCGTCAGGGTGACGAAACGATAGAGGCCCTCAAAGGCGTGTCCTTGACGGTGCGGCGCGGCGAGTTCGTGGCCGTGATGGGCGCCAGCGGATCGGGCAAAAGCACATTGTTACACGCCGTCGCCGGGCTGACTCGCGCGGACGAGGGTTCCATCGAGGTCGACGGCCGTAATCTTTCCACCATGTCCGATCGGCGGCTGACAATCTTTCGCCGTT
>JAFGTN010000352.1 GCA_016934075.1 Pirellulales bacterium | reverse complement strand
CTCGACGGCGAAGGTCGCGTGATCGAACCGTTCAGCAAATCCAACTGTATCGCGGTCAGCGGCGACAAAACACTGGCGGCCGTTCGCTGGAAAAGGGCCGCGGATCTGTCCGCCCTAAAAGACAAGCCCGTCCGATTCCGTTTCCACCTCGACAAGGGCTCGCTATACGCATTCTGGGTCAGTCCCGACAAGTCCGGTGCCAGCCACGGTTATGTGACCGCCGGCGGCCCCGGATTGACCGGCCCCAAGGACACGGTCGGCAAGACAAAGGAGAACGCAACGAAATGAAACTGCCCCCACCTTTAATCGATAGCAGATTTCAACAATACGCAACTTCAGGACTGAAATACTCCGTAAAAGAGGGCGAAAATCGGATTACCATCAAAGTGACACGCTCCGGCAAACGGTAATATCATAACCATGAATATTCAACGCCCAGCAAGCAAACCAATATATAACGGCCGACCACGAAAATTGTGTATCGCCTCGATCGTCCTGGCGATAATAACCACCGCCACGACCACCTCCGCCACGACACGTATCACTACGTCGCCGGACGGAACGCTTTTGCTCAAAAACGATAAAATCTCCATTCGCTTCTGTCCGGCACTCGGCGACCATCCCCAACATATTGTTGCCGGGCAAGTCACCGAACCACGCCCCTTCAACGGCTCCGTCAACTCCGGACCACTCTTCGAAAACCAGGTGGCTATAGACGGAAAACCCATGCCAAAAACGGCCGCCAGGATTGTAGAGCGTTCATCGGCGGACGATCACATAACAGTCGTTTTCCGCTCGAACAACGGCCCGTTGGAAATCACCCGTCGATATACAATGCACGATACTCAGGCGGCCTACGACGACCTGAGCGAGTTCCGCAACACGAGCACAGCGCCCGTCGAACTGCAACTGGCGGCCCGGGGCGACGTAGCTGGACGGAACCGCCCCGAGCCCGACTTCCAACGTTGGGCCTGGCCGGTAATGCGATGGTATCTCCCGGATAACGGCCGATTCATAACTCACCCCGTTTTCCACCTGCAAAAAGAACTGCAAAACAACGACAAGCCGTTATCGAAAAAAATCCGCCAAGACTCGGAACCATTCACCTTCGGCTATGTCAACGGTCGCGCTCTGGGATTCCTCATCGGCCTGGAAATCGACATACCCATCGAGTTCCAAATCCAGTACGATCGTTTCCGCGGCAGTAAAGACGGCAAACCGGTCCGGCTCAACGAGATCGACACACAATGGTCATGGCGGGTGGAAAAACCACTTGTTTTAAAACCCGGCAATTCTGTCATAATCCGTCGTCGCGTCATGCTGCTCGACGGTCAAGGCGGCGTCGACGCGATCGATCCCAAGGGTCTCGTGGCCTACCTGGACGTGCCTCCCTACCGCGACACTGACGAACGAATTGAAGTCGCTGCCCAACTCAACAGCGATCGACGACGTACGGTCAAGGTCTCGCTCTTGCTAGACGGGGGAAAAGACAAGCCCGCTGTAGTACATGAACCTCAAACAATGGAACTGCCCGCCGGTCGCAGCCGCGAAATCGTCTTCGACGTGGCCCATGCCATCGCTCCCCGCAGCCATCTGGCGCTTGTGGTGGAACAACCCGATGGCAAACCGCTTTGCGTTACCAAAACCGTATCGGTGGGCACTTCGACCGACGAAGGTCGAGGTCTGGCGAAAGAATACCACCGCCGCTATCCCCTTGCGGCCGATTTTCAGGGTACGCTAGAGGAACTCGGCCGCGCGCTAATCAATCCCAAGAAACGCCTCCGCGTAGCCGACGGCTTCCCGCCCGACGTGCAACTCCGCTGGTACAACACGGCCGCCGGCGCCGCAGATCGGCTCCGTAATACCTACGACCTCTCGCATGCCGCCACAAAACGTCGCTCCGACGATATTTTGAAGACCTATCGCAAATGGTTCCCTCGCTATACCAAGGTTCTAAAAGGCCAGGCACAAGCTCTGGGAGTGCCTCCCGCTTTGCTGGCATTGGACGAACAGGCCCGCTTCGACAAGATCGAAATCGCCCAGAAAGGCGTCCCCAACCGTTTCAAAGACGCCGACCTCGGCTGTCTGGACATCGCCTTCCCCGCCCCCAAAGGTGTCTGGCTGACCTGGAACAAAGACCGCGATGCGGTAGACAAAGGCGTGGCCATCGAATACGAACGATGCCGGATCAGCGATGGGCTGAGTTTCCACGGCATTGCCAACTACGGCGTGAACGAGGCTGGATTGGGCGTGGCTGGCGCCGCGCTCAACGCCAATGCCTCGCTTATCGCGCGCGGCCAGGCGGGCGTCGAAGCGAGTTGCGACGCCCGCCGGCTTTTTGGCCCACCAGATCCCATGATGCTCTTGTTGTTGGAATGCCGCACCGTGGACGACGCCATCCGCCTCATTACCAATCCCGACGCGCCGCTCACTTGGTGGGCGAACTGCATGATCGCCGACCGCAATGGACGCGTGATCGTCTGGCAATCGGCCGGCACGGAGTGTCTCATCCGCGCTCCTCACGGCGACTGGCCATACTTCACCAGCACCAACTATCCTCACGACTGGCCCATCAACGATCCCGACCAACCTACCAGCGGTGGTCGTTCCACCTTGACCGCCTTCTACCGCGAGAGCAATCTAGCACGGATCATGCGCGGCTTCCCCCGGATTCTAACACTCGACGATGTAACACACGTTTTGCGGAACCGCTCCGAACCCGGCGCCATCGAGCAGGATCATTTCAACAGCCCCAAGGCCTCGCTTACGGTGATGTCGTACGTGATCGACACCAACACCAGCGACATACATATCGCCTACAGCCCACCATCGCGTCACAAATACATCCGATACGAACTGGTGCAAAAAGAATATAGGAAGGAGAATCGCTGAGTGACCGCCACCCAACGTCCGAAACTTCTGTGCGCGGCCGACATCGCGCACATCCCCGAAGTAGCCGCGCTGCTGGAGAAACATTTCGAGGTCGAATATTCTCCAGCTACAACGGAGGCGCTTCAGCAGCACCTTCCCCGGGCCGATGCCTACTTTGCCACCTTGGGTGTCTGTTTGACCGCGGATTTACTGGAAAATGCACCACGTCTGAAAGTACTCACGACGCCCAGCACGGGCACCGATCACCTCGATCTGCGGGCCGCCGCAGAACATAATGTCGCGGTTTTGTGCCTCAAAAACGACCGCGAGTTACTCGACCGCATCACGGCCACCGCAGAATTGACATGGGCCTTGCTCTTGGCCTGCGCACGACACATGCGCGCCGCTACCGAGGCCGCAACCCGCGGAGAATGGGCACGCGACGTTTATCGCGGTCATCAACTCGCCTACAAGACCTTCGGCATTCTCGGCTGCGGACGCCTAGGCTCCATCGTGGCCCAATATGCGAACGCATTTCGCATGAAGGTCATCGCATACGACCCGAATGTCGACGATGCTCCGGGCGTGGAAATGGTCTCTTTCGATGAACTCCTGCGCCGCTCCGATGTATTCAGCATCCACATACACCTTAACGAGCAAACCCTCGGTCTGATAGACCGTGACGCCTTGGCGAAAATGAAGCCCGGGGCGATTCTGTTGAACACCAGTCGCGGTGCCATCGTCGACGAAAAGGCCATGATAGACGCTCTCGAAAGCGGCCATCTGGCCGCCGCCGGAGTGGATGTGATCGATGGCGAATGGCTCGAAGACTTGAGCGATCATCCCGTGATAAGCTATGCCCGCTCGCACGAAAACCTCGTCGTAACGCCGCACATCGGCGGCGTAACCTACGAATCCCAATCCATGGCCTTCCAGGCCGCCGCGGAAAAGCTTGTCGACTTCTTCGCGGATACACGCTCGAAATAAGCGGAATCCTCGCAAGATTCCGAAACCTAAAATCCAACTTGGAGATATCATGACCCCGCGAGAAGTCATACTGCAAACGCTAGAATTTCGACAACCAGACGTATGCCCATATTACATCTGGGTAGACGACGCCATGGTCGCGCCACTGGCAACTAAGTACGGTGAAGATCAATTCATCGGCCCGCCCGGAAGCACGAGAACCTTCGCGGGCAGTTTTTCGGCCATGACCGAGGTTGTCGCGCACCCCGTAGAAGAGCAAGGCGAGTGCTACGTCGACGACTATGGTGTAACCTACCGACGCGGTTCCACATTACATGTCGAAAAGCCTGCTCTTGAAGGGCCCAGCTTGAACGGATATACCTTCCCCGATCTTGCGACCGACGAACACTTTTCCGGACTGGATACTTGGACTGAAACGCACCGCGACCGCTTCAAAATCGTCCAACTTGGCATGCTCTTCTTCGAACGCACCTGGGGGATGCGGGGTATGGAAAACATCCTCATGGACCTGCACACAGAGCCACAGTTCGTTCATGACCTGCTCGACGGACTGGAGTCGGTATGCATGCGCGTAATCGATCGACTGCTCGACGAGTTCGGTAATCGTATCGATGCAGTGGGAATGTCCGAAGATTACGGCAGCCAAAAAAGTCTCTTGATCCACCCCCGACAGTGGCGAGAGTTCATCAAACCCCACCTGGCGCGCTTCGCCCAAAAAATCCACGCCGGGAGCAAACGTTTTTATATTCATTCCTGCGGGCACGTGAGACCGATAATTGGCGATCTCGTCGAAGCGGGCGTGGATATGCTCCAACCTCTTCAACCCGAGGCCATGGATATTTTCGAGATCAAAAACTCCTTCGGCCGAGACCTTTGCCTCATGGGCGGCATCAGCACCCAGCATACTCTACTGCATGGCACTCCACAGGACGTTCGCCGTGAAGTGCGTGACTGTCTAGACCGCATGGCCGAAGGCGGTGGATATGTGATGGCCCCGGCAAAGCCCATCCTCCCAGGTGTGCCGCTGGAAAACGCCATTGCATTGATCGACGCGTTCGTGCATCAGCAACAGTAATAATTCAACTTCATTCCGAAAGGCAATTAGTCCATGGGTTTTCATGCTCTCGACTGGCTCGTATTTGCAGGCTATCTCGTCATGGTGATGGTCATCGGTAGCTGGTTCGCGCGGCGACAGGTGAACACGTCGGAATACTTCACCGCCGGCAAAAGAGTGCACTGGTTGCCCGTCTCCATCTCGATTTTGGCCACGGTATTCAGCGGCATCTCCTTCATCGGACATCCGGCGCGGGTATACCGCTACGATTCGGCCATGATCGCCTGGCCCTTCGCAATGCTGATAACCACTCCCATCGTGATTTATGTTCTTTTGCCGTTCTACAGCCGGCTCAACGTAACCACCGCATACGAATACCTGGAAAAACGCTTCGGTCTGAACGTTCGCCTGATAGCCAGTTCACTGTTCATCGGCAAGCGCCTGTTCTGGATGGCCCTGGTAGCGCTCGCACCTTCGCTGGCACTCAGCGCAATCGTCGGTCTCCCGGTTACTTGGTGTATATTGATAATAGGTATCATTGCGACACTCTATACAGGTTTGGGCGGCATGCACGCCGTGATCTGGACCGATGCCATACAATTCATCGTGCTGATGCTGGGACAATGCCTGGTCATCATCATGGTCGCCGTACGGCTCGACGGCGGACTTGGCGAAATCTGGTCGGTGGGCGTGGCCGATCACAAAGCCTGGGCAAGCCTCGAGTGGAATCTTTCAGCGGCCACCTTTTGGACCTTTTTGATAGCGGGTGTGTTCCTGTCCCTGTCCGACTTGGGCGCCGATCAGGTAACCGTGCAGCGTTTGATGTGCACCAAGGATCAGAGCGCCGCCGCCAAAGCACTCTGGTTCAATTGCCTCTTCAAATTCCCGGCAATGATCATACTTCTGGGCATGGGTGTGGCCCTTTGGGTTTTCTACAAGGTACATCCCGAATGCTTGCCGATGGAATCGGCCGATTACGACAAAATCGTTCCCTACTTTACCGTACATGAAATGCCCGTCGGAGTGTCGGGGCTGGTGATTGCCGCCATTTTCGCGGCCGCCATGTCCAGCTTCGACTCCGGGCTG
>JAFGTN010000034.1 GCA_016934075.1 Pirellulales bacterium | reverse complement strand
GGCTTCGGTCGTCTTGACCGGCCACGCCATCGAGGCCGGGTTGGACCGTGACGCGGTTAGTCTGGAAACAATCGCCGACGAGGCGGACTCGGCGGGCGCGGCATTTGTCGAGTCGGCGGCCGGAGAACTGGAATCGCTCTTGAGCCGTCTGAGCGAGCGACACAGCGGCTGGTTCGTCCGCTGCTGCTACGAGATCCCGTTGCTGGCCATGGTCGGCCTGCTATTGTTCCGCCTGGGCAAGAACTTCTTCTGGGATTCCTGGCTGGCGCCGCAGCCCGTGGAAGTTTTCGGCCTGGACTTTTATCTCTCGGCCGGGTTCTGGCTGCTACTGTGGTGCATTGTCCTGCTATGGGCTTTCACCCACCGCTTGCGCCGCGGCCTGCGTCGCGAGATCGCCGAACTGGCACAGACCTGGACCGCCGCCGATACGGCCGGTGGAGTGTTTGTGCGGTTGGAGGGCGATTGCGAGAAAATAGAACGCTTCCGCCAAGACCTCGCGCTTTTGGAACAAGAAGTAGCCGGCCTGGAAAAACGGCTGGCCACGCCGGAAGAGGTTTTGGGGCATTTGAAGGATAAGGGCGAGTAGGAATTTTTCCACGGGGATACGGTCACAAGTGGGTTGTCTGAAAAAGGGCCTTGACAAAGCGTACGCAATCGCGTACGCTAAATATTGAGGAGAACATTGCCTATGACCACTTTCAACGCAACCGAAGCTCGTTCGAAGCTCTATAGTTTGATGGACGAAACTCAGGCTACACACCAACCCATCACGATTACCGGTAAACGCGGTAACGCGATTCTGGTGAGCGAGGAAGACTGGAACGCGATCCAAGAGACGCTCTATTTATTATCAGCGCCGGGCATGCGTGAATCGATCCGGCAGGGCATGGAAGAAGATTTGGATAGCTGCTCGGAGGAGCTTGACTGGTAATGTGGAAGCTGTATTTCACCAAGCAAGCTCAAAAAGACGCGAAGAAATTGGTCGCGGCCGGTCTGAAGGAAAAAGCAAAGGCCCTGTTGGATGTGATAAAGAAAAACCCTTTTCAGAACCCGCCGCCATACGAAAAACTCGTGGGCGACCTATCGGGCTCATACTCTCGTCGCATCAATATTCAACACCGCCTGGTTTACCAGGTTCTGAAAAGCGAACAGGCCGTCAAAATTCTGCGAATGTGGACTCATTATGAATAATCCGGGATGGCGGCCTTACTTCCCCACAAAATCGACCTCCTTCAAGCTGATCCTCACCCGCGGCTCGGTTGGGTATCTGGTCGTCACCCAGATCTCGCCGGGGCGGCGTTCGAAGACGTCGGGGTAGGCCATGCCGCGTTTGGATTTTGTGCGGGCGATGACTACCGGTTTGGTCCATGTCTTGCCGTCGTCTTCGCTCAGCACCATGGATAGTTCCGAACAATGCCAACTGGCGGCTTCCGAGGTTTGGTGGCCGTCGCCTTGTGCCATATATTCCGGCTGAATCCGGTATTGCGAAAGCCACGACAATCATATCGAGATCACGAAAGCTCGAAAGTTCGAAAACACGAAAGGGAACGCTAATAGAAGCTAATCAACACTAATCAATGCCGATGATTTTATTCGTTGAGCTTGGGAAAGATATACCTTCTTCACAATTGCCTGTAATAGATTTGCGGTTGGTAGATTTTTATCTGTCAGTGGTAATCGAATAATCCTTCGTGTTTTCGTCCTTTCGTGCTTTCGTGATAAAAAGCAAAGATGTTTCCATTGATTGAACGTGATGGGATCGCAGGATTATGTTCGTCCGGGAACCAGTCACTTTCCCGTCTGCTTCCGCGGGCCCGGCGGCGTCAACTGGCTGCGGGTTAGTTTCATCTCGTGTATGATCTTGCCGTCGTCGCGGATCAAGCGGAACTCTACCTGGGGATCGGCGGGTTGGGTGTCGAAGGTGAATTCTCCGAAGGCGAATTGGCCGGTTAGATGGTAGAATTGCGTGTTCCATTCGGGCTTGGTTTCCGGCGGTCCGGAATGTGCACCCAGGCTGGCGGCTTCGAATTCGTGGAAGGCGAAACCCGAGTCGCGGGGAATGCGGAAGCCGCGGGCACCGTGGCGGTCGCCCGAGATCAACAGCACACCGCCGATGCGGTTGTCTTCGATGAGCTTGAAAATCCGCTCGCGGCCGGCCTTGTCCCAGCGTCCCCAGGAGTCCTTGCCCTTGGAGACGTAATCGCTCCACATGGTTCCGCAGGAAATGATGATGAAGGGGCCGCGGCAATCGAGCAACTGCCTCTTGAGCCATTTCATCTGCTCTTTGCCCAGAAACGAGCCCTTGCGATTGGCGCGGAAGTATCGGCTGTCGAGCATGATCACGTCGCAAGGGCCGATGCGCGTGCGGAAGAAGATTCCGCCTCCGTCGTCCCCGAAACCGTAGGCGGGGTTGTTCCACGACTTTGTGAATACCTGCCGCACTCCGCGTCGATCGGCGTCGGTGAAACCTTCTGGAATGCCCGCCAGATCGTTGTCGAAGTAGTCGTGATCGTCCCAGGCGGCATAGACCGGCACGTCGGCCGCCAGATCTTGCCATGCACGCAAGAAATCACGGAGCAGGTAATCAGCCCGATGCAAGCCAAAATGATTGTTGCGGTCCTGCACGGAAATATCGCCGCAAAGCAGCATGGCCGTGGGCCGCCGCGAGCGGATCAGGTCGGACTGCTTGCGGTTGCCCAGGCCCCATCGGTGTGAACAGCTACCGAAAACGATGCGTGTTTTCGCCTGTTTGCCATCGGCAGGTGCTGTGCGGATAGCCGCATTTTTGGGTATGTCGATTGGTTCACCGTCGACAAGAACGCGATAGGTGTAGCTCTTGTTCGGCTCGAGACCATCGACGCGGACAACGGCCGAGAGGTCGGAGGCGAGCGTGCTTTGGACCGGGCCGAATGTTTTTTCCTTACCGTCAATTTCTATCCGCACTTCGACCGCGGCGGGCCGGATCGTACGCATCCACACCGAAATCCCTTCGGGACCGACGTTGCCCAGCATGGGTCCACCGAGATGCGTCAGTTTATTCTTTTCGCACAACCGCTGGAACTCGGCGTTGCCGGCAAGGTCCGCAAAGCTCGCGTCGGGCCTGGCCGCCAGAAATTTGTGGGCCGATTTGTAAATCTGTTGCTTTTCGGGCGAACATTCGCACCAATATTTGAGCAACTCGAAACGGTTGGCTTTGCGGGGGGATGGTGGTTTTTCGGCGCCGAGCGCGGATGACGGGAGGATCAAGAGGCAAGCGGTTAACAGACAAGTCAAGTATTTAGTCATGGTTTGCTCCGTCTGGGATTTGCTATGACATATCAAATCACTTTTTTTCTTCCTTATCGCGTTTCGGTCGTAGCAGGCGGAAACGATCCAGCAGTGTGGGTTCGCCTTTTTCGCGGCTTTTGCGGCGTTGTTCGAGTAATTTGCGACCTTCCTTTGACAACTCGCCCGCGGTGCCGATGATATCGCCAATTAGTTTTTCGGTATCGACTTTTTCGTCCGGCTTGCGGTCGATGAGGCCTTGGATGAGACCTTCGACTTTGGTTTCTTCTTCCCGGCCCAGCGATTTCATGGTGCCGCGGACCATCGACTGGATGGCACCACCGAGGCGTTTTGTATCGATCGTGGGCTTGGAAAGCGTACCGCCCACCGGCAGGATGACGGTTTGCTCCTTTATCGCCGCAATCAGAGGCCCGTTGCCCAATAGCTTTTCGCTCAACAGGTGCTTGGGAACGGGGATTTCGACCGTCATGTCGAGCGTTTCATCAAGGCCTACGGAACCCGTGGTGCGAACCTGGATGCCTTCGATGTAGAACGTCAGGTTGACGTGCTCGACTCGTTCGTCTTTCATTTTGAACTTGACCGGACAGTCCTTGACAGCGACGAGATTCGGGTTGAGCTTGAGCAGGTCGGCGATGTTGGCGACCAGCGGGCTGGGCGATACGTTGAGCGATTCGATGTGAAACACGCCTTGGCCGGTAGTTTGCTTGGGCGCGGTCAAGGGCACTTTCCACTCGTCGAGTTTGAGCGAGAAACGGCCCTCGACCGTTGTGATGTCGGCCAGGATGGGCGCCACGAATTGCAGGAAATCGCGACACGCGCCCGGCGTGAGTTCGCTGTGATCGAAGAGCGTAAGCGGTTCGGTCGCGAGCAGCCCGTCCGCGATGCATATACTGGCATCGATGGGCTGGGTCTTCCATCCGCGCGGGATTTCCCGACCGCTTACGGAGACCTGGGCGGCGTCGATCCGGACGCCGACTTTCAGGAGTTCCAATTTTTCGAGCTGTTTAGGCGTTTGGGGCTTCTTGGGTGGTGGTTCGTAGAGGTTTTTGAGGTTCGATCCGGTGTCGGTCAAAACCACGTCGAGGACCGGTTTCTCGATCTCGAAATCTCCCGGCTCGTTTGTGTTCGAAAGTATTTCCCAGAGCGGCCGGTTGCCGGCGATTTTTGCAATGGTGATCACAGGTTTCGAAAAAGGGGACTGGTCCAATTTCTGCGCAACACCCTCCGGGCCGTCCCGGGAAATTGGACCTGTCCCCTTTTTCGGAGGCGGTGCGGTAACAGCTATATTGTCGATCTCGATCGGCGAAAACCAGCCGAATGAAACGTTCGAACAAGTGATGGTCCCACGCAGACCGGGCAGGGCCTTTTTCAGAATCCAAGATCGAACCGGCTCGCGCGAGGCGATACTGGGCGCGAAAAACACGAGCAGCAGAAGCACTACGAATATCCCGCCCACAATCCGTGGCCAGCGGCGGCGCTTGGCGGGTTTGTCCGTGGAGTTTTCAGGGGGGTGTTGGTCTGGAGCGGGGGATTGTGATGACATTTTGACTACCTCCTGCATAATTATAGAACAGTCGCCCTCGGCTGTTAATCCAGATTATACATGAAGCAGTATGTTTGCCCTAGTACTCTGTAGCACTCAAAATAGTGGATGACATTGTTAGCCCCGTCGCCCGCGACGGGCAAAGATGCTTCCGGCCACAGGCAAGGAGAGATAGGAAAGCAACACACCACCCTTTCTCCGCTTGCGCTTCGGGTTAGTGTGGTCCATGAATTTCCGGGCTACTTCTTTATAGTAAGATTCGCCGATCCCAGGGCGAAATTTGAAATGCCCTGTACGAAAACACGCACATGGCAGGGGCCCGAAGCCGTTTCGGGAATTTTCAGGACTGTTTGGAACGGGCCGGCCGGGATGTTGATTTCCATCGTGTCCAGGCGGCGGTCGTTGGCTTTTTCGTACACGTTTTGAAAATTTGAAAGATCTCTCGGGTTAGCGGGATAGCTCGAGCGTCGCGAAAAAGGGGACTGGTCCAATTTCTGCGAAGCACCCTTTGGGCCGTCCCGGGAAATTGGACCTGTCCCCTTTTTCGTCGCGTGAGGAGCAAAACCATCGCGACGCACGACCAACTCGACGATTGCTCGACCGGCCACGGGGCTAGTGCCGGAAACATGCAAATCGCCGCCCGACTCGGCCGTCGCCGGCACGTCTATGGCAACCGGCTTGGGGTAACGCATGCGGAGCATGGGATCGCCGATAATATTGAACAGCCAGAGGTGCTCAAGGCGTTCGACCTCGAGTTTGGTTTTAGTGGGATTGAGTGCGGCGGCCAGTGCGTCGAGTTTCTCGCGGTTTTCG
>JAFGTN010000351.1 GCA_016934075.1 Pirellulales bacterium | reverse complement strand
TTGCGCGATTTTGGGCGGATCGCTGTTTATGGTTCAGCGCGATTACAACCTGGCCGAGAGCGCCGTTTACGGATTCGGATCGGGTGTGGGTTGGGCCTTGGCGATCATGACACTTGCGGCAATACGCGAACGGCTCAAATACAGCGATATACCAGCCGGCCTGCGAGGTCTGGGCATCACCTTCATCACGGTCGGCTTGATCGCTATGGCCTTTATGTGTTTCTCAGGAATACAGCTTTAGACATCACATGCACCACTTAGTCATATCACAAGTGACGACGCTTCAAACACCAATGCAGATGATCTTAGAGATCCTGCTGGGCGTGGGGGTATTCACGGGTATCATTTTGCTGCTGGTTCTGCTCATTCTTTTTGCCCGTCGCATGCTGGTGCCGCAGGGCAACGTCAAGATTCTGATCAACGACGATCCGGAAAAGGCGATCGAGGTTCCCACGGGGCAGAAGCTGCTGGCCGCGCTTGCCTCGCGACAGATATTCGTCTCCTCGGCCTGTGGCGGTGGCGGCACCTGTGCGCAATGCAAGGTGGCAGTGCTCGAAGGCGGCGGCGATATCCTGCCCACCGAACGCGACTTCATGACCCGCAAGGAACTGCGTGAACAAGTCCGCCTCAGTTGCCAGGTACCAGTCAAGCAGGATATGAAAATCCAACTCGATCCTGAAGTTTTCGATGTCAAAAAATGGGAATGTACAGTCCGCTCGAACCGTAACGTATCCAGTTTCATCAAGGAACTGGTCCTGGAACTTCCGCCGGGCGAAGACGTTAACTTCAAAGCCGGAGGCTACATTCAAATCGAGTGTCCGCCGCACAAGTTGAGCTTCGACGAGTTTGACATCGATGAAGAGTACCGTAGCGAATGGGACCGGTACGAGCTCTGGAACCTGGTTTCCAAAGTAAGCCAGCCGGTCACCCGCGCCTATTCCATGGCCAACTACCCGGACGAAAAAGGCATCATTATGCTCAACGTCCGCATCGCCACGCCGCCGCCCGGTGTGTCCAAGGTGCCGCCCGGCATGATGTCGTCATATATCTTCAACCTCAAACCCGGAGATTCAGTCACCATCTATGGCCCTTATGGCGAATTCTTCTCTAAGGATACTGAAGCCGAGATGATCTATATCGGCGGCGGAGCCGGCATGGCGCCGCTGCGCTCTCACATCTTCGACCTCTTAAAAAGAAGGCATAGCGACCGAAAAATCTCATACTGGTACGGAGCACGCAGCCTGCGCGAGGTTTTTTACAGCGAAGAATTCGACAAACTGCAAGAGCAAAACAAAAACTTTACATGGCACTTGGCGCTTTCCGAACCGCAAGAAGAAGACAATTGGCAAGGCCCTACCGGCTTTATCCACCAGGTGTTGTACGATGAGTACTTGTCAAAACACCCGGCCCCCGAAGACTGTGAGTATTATTTCTGCGGCCCCCCCTTGATGAACGCCGCCGTGCTGAAAATGCTCGATGAGCTGGGCGTAGAACCCGAAAACATCTCCTTCGATGATTTTGGAGGATAGGGGGTGAAGAGGGCCGAAGGCAGAGGGCAGAGGGCGGAGGGCAGAAAACAGAGGATGGTCGGCGGTAGTCAGCCCAACCGATTGTGGCGGTTTTTGAGGCACAGAACCATGACATTACTCTCCGGCGACGATATTAGCACAAACTCAAGAGGCATAAGCCGCATTCACCCTAGTTCCAAGCCGTCGCAAGCGACTGGGCTAACTCCTGCCATCTGCCCTCCGCCCTCCGCCCTCTGCCCTCTGCACTTCGCTCTCTGTCCTCTGTCCTCTATCCTCTATCCTCTCTTATTCCTATGCTACCTCGCGACAGGATGCGGTTCAAACAATGAGCCGCGGCAATTTACCTGGCGGTGTGGCACGATGGGCACAAGCTACACCGTCAAGCTCGTTACTGATAGCCATTCTATCGACAATGCCGAGATCCGTGAAGAAATCCGGAAAACGCTCGATGAAATTAACGCCCGTATGTCTACCTACGATCCCGATTCCGAGCTTTCCAGATGGAACGACGCGGAAACGACCGACTGGTTTCCCGTTTCCGAGGAAACTGCCGCTGTCACCGCCGAAGCGATCCGCATAGGGCGGGTAACCGAAGGAGCCTTCGATGTTACGCTCGATCCTCTGGTTCGACTTTGGCAATTCGGCCCGCGCGACAGCAACCTGGCCACAGAGAAAGATACGGATAGGATTCCAAACAATGAAGAAATCAAAGACACCTTGCAGTTGGTTGGATTCTCCCAAATCGAATCTCGCACCAATCCGCCGGCCGTGCGCAAACGGAAAGCACGGATACGAGTGGATCTCTCGGGCATTGCCAAAGGATATGGTGTCGACCGCATGGCTGAATTGTTGAAGCATCGCGGTTTTGAAAACTACATGGTGGAAATCGGTGGTGAAATTCGCGCGTCGGGACACAACCTGGCCGGTCGCCCGTGGCGGATCGGTATCGAATCACCGAAGTCCGGCACGCGAGAAATCGATTCAATAGTGGATTTGGGCACGCGAGCAATGGCGACTTCAGGCGATTATCGCAACTACTTCGAAAAGGATGGTGTCCGCTATTCGCATTTGCTCGATCCTCGCAACGGCCGCCCCATCTCACACCGACTTGCCTCGGTGACGGTTCTTGCAGAAACATGCGCCGAGGCCGATGCTTTGGCCACGGGACTCATGGTACTCGGTCCCGACACCGGCTTCGACCTGGCCCGGTCACCCGATTTCGAGTCGCGCGGTATCGCCGCCGCTTTCATCGTGCGTAACGACGATGGTTTCGTGCAAAAGAAAACCGCAAACTGGCCCCTGGCCGACATCGCTGAAAAAACTGAACCGGCTTCGACGGGCGCCTCGATGATAACGGCATTCCTGGCCGCGTTGATTGTGCTCGCAGCCGCGATGCTGGCACTTTCCATCGGCCCCATCATTCGCAAGCGCAAGATGCAATGCTCCTGCAAAACGGCCCGGCAGATTATGAAAGCCACCGATCCACGGCATAAAAAGCCACATTCGTCGAATCCCAAAACCAGCCCTTTGTTGCCGATCCTTCCGAATGATTCGGATGATCTCAACGAGTAGGGCGCATTCAAGACGCACCAAAAGTGGTGGCGAGCAATCACGGCCGATGGCAGCCGTGCACCAATTTGGTGCGTCATGGACACACCCTACTTGTCTCCTGCGCGTCCTGTACGTCTACTTCTTCACCTTTTCCGGCGGCATGGGTGCTTTGATCCATGCCAGATTGAAAACGTAATGCTGTTTGCTGGATATCAGATGTATCAAGCCGTCAGGTGTTTGCGTTGCCGCCAGATATCCACGCGGTTCGGCCGAGTTGGGGCCGAGTTTGAAAAGCCTCGTATTACCGCCGCCGTCAACGGTTCGTTCCGGGCCGTCGTCGGTGATCAGTCGTCGTACCGGCCAGGTTTTCCCATCGTCGAAACTCAAAGCGGCGTACATGCCCGAAAGCTTGCGCTCACGCCCTACGGCATCTCGCA
>JAFGTN010000350.1 GCA_016934075.1 Pirellulales bacterium | reverse complement strand
CGGCGTACCGGTCCGCGAGATCCGTGCCTCGGGTGGCGGCAGCCGCAGCCCATTCTGGCGCCAGATCCAAGCCGACGTGTTTGGCCGCAAGGTGGTCACCATCAACACCGAGGAAGGCCCGGCCTACGGCGTAGCCCTGCTGGCGGCCGTCGGTGCCGGCGCTTACAAAAACATCCAAGAGGCTTGCGAGGCAACCATCAGCGTAGTAGGCCAGACGACGACAAACCGTGCTGCTCGGCGCAGCTACGATACTGGTTTCCCGGTCTATCAAGACCTGTACCAGTCGCTCAAGGGAGATTTCAAGAAAATCGCGGCGTTGGGATAAAAAGTTGGCCCAGCCGCTCGTGGCGTTCTTCAGTGTGGCACGCCCGGAATGGGCGTGGAGGAGATGTAGCTGAATTCGCAAGAATTCAGATGTTTTCACATTTGTAGCGGGTAGCCGCGATAGCTCGCCTATAGCACATATCGCAGATACAAGAAGTTTCAGCAAACGCCTTCGACACATCAGATCGCCATGTTCAAAGATACAGACGATAACCCATATCGTGCGTCCGCTCTGTACGACGGTGACGATCAGCCTCTGAACGCCACGCCGGTTGAGCCTGACGGTGTATGGCGGTGGCGTCATTTAATGATATTCCGTCGAAGCGAGCCGGTATTTCCGCAGGCGTGCGTGCTTTCGAACGTTACCGATAATATTAAGCAATTTCCTATCACCGCCATGAGTCCTTCGGCAGAGCGGTTGATGCTGTTGTCATTACAGGTGCCGGGTATTGGTTGGCTATTGGTGGGTATTATTATGTCTACGTTAAAGCGCACTGGCGATTCTTATGAGTGCCATTTGCCGTTCCGACGGTGGATAATCATTCTCATGGTACTCTTATTTTGTGTATTCATGATGATGGCTCTTGGGGGAAACATCCTCAGCGCTTACGGCCTTTTCACGGGCAATTATCTTATCCTTTTTGTGGGCATGGCACTTTCCTTGCTTGTGATCGCAATTGACAAGATGGTTGATCCCCACTTCCTGCGCACCCGTGTCGTCACGCCCGAATACATTGTCATCGATGGAGTACATGCAGCCTATCTTGACCGACTACCGGAATTTCCGGATCCCACGAACAATAACATTTTCACACTTGTGTGAATGACAGTAACAGGTAGCCCGATAGCTCAGTGCTATCGCACATATCGCAAATACAAGAAATTTCAGTAAACGCCTTCAACACACAAGGGTGCCATGTTCAAAGATACCGACGACAACCCACATCGTTCGCCCGCTCCGCAAGACGGTGATGCCCAATCCCTGGTAGTTGCGTCAATTGTGCCGGAGGGAGTATGGCGTTGGCGAAATACCATGATTGTGCGCCGCAAAAAGCCGGTGTTTCCTCAAGCGTGCGTGCTTTCGAATGCTTCCGGCAATCTCGCCAAATATTCCATGGTCAAGATGAGCACTTTCGGGAATTGGTTGGCAATTGTGGTATCTCAGGTGCCTGCTCTGGGGTTTATGTTGATGCCAATTGTGGTTTTCTTGTCCCTCGCTACGGGCCGGGCTTATCAATGTAACTTGCGAATGCGGTATCGGACATTCATATTTTTGACTGCGTTGGAAATTTCCATTAGCGTGATGTTTATCCCCGGCAACTGCCTCAGCGCGATTGGCCTTTTGCTGGGCAACTATTACATTGCTGGTCTCGGTCTAATGATTTCCTTATGTGCAGCCGCCGGATTTTGGATGTACGAGCACTTTTTATTCCGTACCCATGTACTCAGCCCGGAATACATTGCTATCGAAGGCATAAATGCGGATTATCTCGACCGATTGCCGGAATTTCCCTACCCCACGAACCACAAGATTTTCACGCGACCGTGAATGACAATAGCAGGGCAGGGGGGCAGGGGAGGGCGCATACTAACCCGAAGCGCAAGCGAAGGGAAAACAACGCTTCGCCATATTTCACGCCCTTCGTCTGCACTTCACGTTTAGTGCAGATCATGAATAATCCAGGTTGGGGAACAACAGCAATCCACTCGCCGATTTGTGGTGCGGCCATCTTGGCTGCATTATGCAGGCTGGAGCCTGCACCACAAAATAGTGATCGGTCGCTCCTAAGCCTCAGAGTTCTCAATTGGCTTTTGCAACAGCCGATACCAGAACCAAACCGCCGAGACCAAAAACAGCGGCAGGCCGATGACGTGGTCCCAGCGGAGACGCTGGTAGAGTGGGTATTCGCCGTCCTCCAGTAATTGGTCGATGTCGATCTCTTCGCCCCCGTCGATACTCAGCAAAGCCGCGAGATCATCGGGGGAGAGTGGTTTGTGCAAGCATCTTACGGAACCATCGGCCATGACAATATTCCCGGGGATGGGATAGCTTTTGGTGAAATAGCCGGCTTCGATGTAATGGTTACTGCTAGGGACCGTCGTAACGCCGCCGTTTGACTTGCCCAAGGCTTCTTCGAGTGTGACATCGCGGGCTTCCGTCCAGTGGATGTCGGAATCAGCCACTTCGACCAGCAGAATCGTGTTGTCGGTTCCGTCGGTGATGTCTTTCATGCTGATACTTTTATCACCGTCCCAAATAGTGCCCGTCCCTGTGACAGCCACGTAATTGCTTATCGGGGTTCGATAGTTTTTGGAACTGGGGCAGCATAGCGTATTGTAAGGAGACTTGCCGGTAAGTTTCGAATTTTTTGGATCGTTCCATGGCTTGCTGAAGTCGTAAGCATTATAAAGTGCTTGTCCCTCCATGAATTGAGGAATCAGCGTCCGCCAACTATGCATCGGGCGGCCATCTTTATCGGCCACGTTGGCAGACGGAAAACAGCCGTGTGCATCGTGATATAAGTGTAAAGCGAGACCGATTTGTTTTAGCTTGCCCATGCATTGCATGCGTTTCGCTGCTTCACGGGCGGCAGATATGGCGGGCAAACACAGCATGATTATCAGTCCACCAATCGCAACGAAAATCACAACAAACCGGATCAATTCTCTAAATGAAGATTCCTTGGCGTGAAAGTGCATGCCAACCAAGACGCAGACCACGGTGATAGGAATCCCCAAAACTCCAAACGCCGCAAGCGACGACCAGAAGACCACAAACAGCAGAAATAATGTTCTTAGCGTGAATTGAATGGGATTGCCTCCTTGACATAAGTATCTTGTAGATATGATGAACAGGGTACTCGAAAAACGTATACGAAGCAAGTGTGTGTGGCACGCCCAGAATGGGCGTGGTGCTGGATATGTCCGTGCCGGTCACAGCATTTTCTAAGTGGATCACGAAATCACGAAAGTTCGAAAGCACGAAAAAACAGGTAAAACTATTGCCGGTATATTATAACCGGGTAGCACCGATAGCTTGCCTATCGGTGTGCCGCAGGCACAAGAGGAGTTCACTCTCTCCCCAAATGCCTCATGCGACTTTTCCGTGTGCAATAGACAAAATATCGGGACTACCCATCATCTGAACATTTCGTGCTTTTGAACTTTCGTGTTTTCGTGACAAAAATATCAAAATGTTCTGCCGGTGAAACGGATTTCGCCTTTTATATCGGCTTTTCATCACGGTGGTGGTTTCTGGAACAGTTATGAAACCGATTGGCAGTTTTTGTCGGAATTTGCCAGGGTAGTTTCCCCCGACCGACTCATCGGTTATGATAATGGAATCCGCGGGGCGGCCGTGCAATGGGGGACGGGGGTAATTGTATTTTCGGGAGGTCGAAGTATGTCTAGAATCTGTATCCTATCTGTAATTTCCTGTGCCGTTCTGGGCGGTCATTGCTTATCCGCCGAAGCTGAAAAGGCCCGGCCCAATATCCTCTTCTTTCTTGTCGACGACCAGCGTAACGACACGCTCGGTTGTTGCGGGCACCAAATCGTGAAAACACCCAACGTCGACCGCCTGGCCGAACGGGGTGTGCGGTTCGAGAATATGTTCGTGACGACTTCGATCTGTGCGGCGTCTCGGGCGTCGATTTTCACGGGACTGACCGAGCGGACGCACGGTTATACGTTCGGCAAGCCGCCCGTTTCAAGGGCACATGTGGCGACCAGCTACCCGGCCGTGCTTCGCCGCGCCGGTTACCGCACGGGCATGATCGGCAAGTTCGGCATCAACGTCGCCGACGGGAAGAAGTCTATCAACGAGATGTTCGATTTCTTTAGGCCTATCGGCCGCAACCCGTACTTCAAGAAAATGCCCGACGGCAGCCTGCGGCACGAGACAGAACTTTGCGGCGACGCGGCGGTCAAGTTTCTAAGAAGTCAGAAAGCATCACAGCCGTTCTGCCTGCAGGTTTGCTTCAATGCCTCACACGCCGAGGACAACGACCGCCGGCCGGGCATCGGCCATTTTCCCTGGCCCAAGGCCGTCGACGGCATGTACGACGATGTGCCCATGCCGAAGCCGAGACTGGGCGACGCGAAGTATTTCAATGCCGCGCCTGAGTTCCTGCGCGACTCGATGAACCGCGACCGTTTCTACTGGCGATGGGACACGCCCGAGAAATACGAGACCAACCTGCGGGCATACTTCCGCATGCTTTCGGGCGTCGACAATACCATGGCCCGCGTGATGAAGGTTCTCAAACAAAAGGGCCTGGCCGACAATACGGTGATCGTTTACAGTGCCGACAACGGCTACTATATGGGCGACCGTGGTTTCGCCGGCAAGTGGAGCCACTACGAACAATCGCTGCGGGTGCCGTTGATCGTATTCGATCCACGCCTGCCCAAGGATAAACGCGGCCGGGTGTCGGACAAAATGGCCTTGAACATAGATCTGCCGGCCACCTTCCTGGCATTGGCCGGCTGCGAGTTGCCCGACGTCTACCAGGGCCGTTCGCTACTGCCGATCATCGACGGCCAGCCGGTGGCCGACTGGCGAGAGGATTTCTTCTGCGAGCATCACATGGACCACCCACGCATCCCCAAGTGGCGCGGTGTGCGGGGACCACGTTACGTGTATGCCAATTATTACGAGCAGAAACCTCCGCGTGAGCTTTTATATGATTTGAAGAAGGATCCGGATCAGTTGGTTAATCTATCGGGTGATTCGCAACATAAAGATATTCTGGATTCCATGCGGAAGAGACTGGAGGAATATAAAAGTACTTTGCCCGAGCGGAAGATTGAAACCAAGAAATAGAATCTTTGACGAAAGGATCACGAAAACATGAAAGTACGAAAACGCGAAAGTTTATAAGTTTGTTTCATTGTGTGATAAATGAACGACGGGTAGCACCGATAGCTTGCCTATCGGTGTGCCGCAGGCACAAGAGGAGCTCACTCTCTACCAAAAAGCCTCTTGCGGATTTCCCGCGTACGATAGACAACATATCGTGGCTACCCATCATCTGAATTTTTCGTGTTTTCGAACTTTCGTGCTTTCGTGATAAAAAACCATGAACTTTCGAATCACATTATCCATCTTTCTTCTATCCCTTATCTTCTGTTCGGCATCAACACAAGCCGCCTCCAAGCCCACGCGGCCCAACGTGATCTTTATCTGTGCCGACGACCATGCCGCTTATGTCACGGGCGCGTATGGCAACAAAATTGTGCGCACGCCCAACATCGACCGCCTGGCCGAAGCCGGCATCCGTTTTGATCGGGCATACAGCAGCGCGCCGATTTGCTCGGCATCGCGGGCGGCGTTCATTACGGGTCGCTACCCGCGAACAGTGGGTGTTACGCAGTTGCGTACGCCCTTGCCCGAGAGCGAAACCACGCTGGCCGAGGTTCTCAAACAGGCTGGATACGACACGGCCGCCATCGGCAAGACGCATTTCAACAGCGGCTTGAAGCATGGCTACGATATCTTGATCAACCATCCCCAGCATCGTCAGTGGTTGAAGCAAAAGGGCAAAAAGCCTCTACCGCCGGGCGTCGAGGTCTTGCCGAAGTGGAGGCCCTTCCGCGACCCTGCTCGGATTTGGCTCAACAGCATGTACGTGCCCTTCGGCCTGATGGACGAGGACATGCCCGGCACGTATTTCGCCCACCGGGCGGCCGATTTCATCGAGAAGAAGCGGGACCGGCCGTTCTTTCTCTTCATCAGTTTCTACGAGCCGCATTCGCCATTCCACTTCCCGGTGGAGTATGCCGGCCGCCACGACCCCGGCAAGTTCCCCGTGCCCAAGGTGGGCCCCGACGATGACAACCAGATCCCCGCCGTCTTCCGCGACCTGACCGACGCCGAAAAGCAGCGCATTACGGCCGCCTACTACACGTCGACGGAGTTCATGGATAAGAACGTAGGTCTGGTGCTCGACGCTTTGCAGCGCTCGGGTAAGATCGACAACACGCTGGTGATCTACATCGGCGACCATGGCTATATGCTGGGCCACCACGGGCGGTTCGAAAAACATTGCAGCTTCGAGCAGGCCAACCGCGCGCCGCTGTTGCTTAGCTATCCGGGCAAAATAGCGGCCGGCCGCCACACCGACGCCTTTGCCCAATTCATCGACATCATGCCCACCGTGCTCGACTTCTGCGGGCTGGCG
>JAFGTN010000349.1 GCA_016934075.1 Pirellulales bacterium | reverse complement strand
GCTCCACGGCGTCTGTCGCGATTTGAGCCAGACAATGGGCTTTGCCCGTTCCGGTCGGCAAGACGATGCACGGGTTGTCATCACGCTGGCGCAGATGCCGATAAACAGCGTCAACGGCTTCTTGTTGGTAAGGTCTCAAGGAGTAACGCACAAGGATTCCTCCTTCCATGTCTTCCCTGAGCAAATTCGACTTATGACCGATTGGCTAACACCAAAGAATTTGGCAATTTGTCTTTGCGATTTCCTGCGATTGCTATGCAGATTTCGAATACAGCGGATATCATCATCAGAAAGAACACACCTGTCTGTGTTGTGCTGATTTTGGGCAGGTGTTACAAAACGACAATTTTCAGGTGCGTATCCTTTACTGTTATCAATTCTGTCAATTTGCAGTCCTTTTTCATATCCATTGTTAATTGCCCATTGATAGAACTGGTTTTCGTCAAAAAGCCATTCTTCACAGATTTCTATTCCTCTTCCACCATATCGACTATAGCTATTGTGACGGGGGTTGTAACAACGGTGTTTCATCGAATGCAATACATCTAAAAGACCATTGGTGGCATCTAATTTGTCTCTCCATGATTTACGAGATCGCTGACATGCACATTGTTTACATATATTCCGATACCCATCTTTTAGATTTCTATCTTTGTGAAATGCCGATAGAGGGAGTGTTTTTTTGCAGGTTTTACACGTTTTCATTCTTTCGCCTCCCAAGCCTCACGACAACTTTGCCGTCTGGACGACATGGTTCGAGTATTTCAATGTTCAGTTTTTTGATTTGCGAGTCGTCGCGGTACGCGCCGCCGTGCTGCATGGCATCAAACAGACTTTTCAAAATGTTGTCGAGATCGCGTCTGCGTTTGTCCGGCGGGTATGCGTCCACTGTCATCGACAGTTCGCCATCAAACGGACGAAAATGCAGATCGCGGAGGATTGCGCATATCTCAGTGCGATATTTTCGGCCTTCGCGACTGATCAGCGTGCGATGGCCAACCCGACGGTAATAATGATTCACGCTCGGCGGCCACGGCAGTTCTATGAGTAGTCTGTCCATGGAGATTACCTCAAAAAAGCGGACGGACGCTGAGCGTTCCAAGTGGAAAACACCCAGACGCCCGCCCTTGGTTAAAAGAAGTTTTCAGCGATGATTAGCGTTGCCACGGAGGCGTAGCGTTGGTCGCTTGCGTTGCTGGAGCCGTAGCGCGTGGGGTAGCGGCTGAATTTTGCAACGCCGCTTCCTTCTTCTCGTAACCTTTGATCTCGTTAGTGATCTCGCCGGTGTCGTCGCGTTTCTTGCAGGTAACCTTGATCGAGAGCGGCAGGTTGTGCAGTTCGATAGAATCCTGAGGCTGCATTACACCAACCGCCCGACAGATGGCGGACAGTTCGCCGCGAGCGATCTGCACCGCTGTGGCGTTGGGGTTGTCGAGATTCAATCTCGCCCAGACCTTTCGGCCTTTGTATTGACCGTCGAGAATGTCAAAGGTCATTTCGAGATAATGCCCGTTACCGTTCTTGGTCGGCTTCATTTCCGAATCGGTAATCGCGGCGATGTATTTGCCAGCCGGGATCGGATCAAAACTGCTGGCGGGATCGACATTGTTCGCGTCAAAATTGTTCAGGTATGCCATGGGATTTACTCCTTGTTATTGGGGTTAGTGTTAGTCTGTGAAAATGTTTGTTTGAGTCCCTCGCCAATCGCCTCGGCGAAACATGTCCAATCGAAGGGAATCGATTCGGGTAGGTGATAACGATTTTTTGCCAAGGCTCGCGGAGTCTCACGGGTCGTGAGTGTTCGATTGCCCTCGCCATCCATGCGGGCAAGACAGACGAAGTCCGACCATTCGACCATCACATTGAGATAGCCCTCCGGCAGTTCGGGTGTGGTCTTTTCGACGGTAATCCCGTCGATATCGGTAATCTCGGTGCGTTTGGTATGAGCCAGCAGAAGCACGGCGATGCCGCGAGCGACGATTCGATCCAGAAGCGGAAGCAGAATCTGATAGACATAGTTCTTCAAAACCTGCTTGCCGTTGCCGTATCCGCCGTGAGAGCGATTTAGTGTTGAGTCGGTCTTGCCGCCCGCGCAGCCGGAGACGTGTTCCTCGATGCGCCGCAGAAGCCAATCGACCGAATCAATCGCGATAGCCTGGTACGGGTGTTCCTCGGTTTCGATAGCGATAAGCCACTGATAAATTTCCGGCCAGGTCGCCAGATACGGTGTTCGCTGGCAGACAATCGCGCTCGCGCCATTTTCGCAATCGATAACCAGTGCGTTCGTCGCTGATGCGCCAAAGGTGGTATTATGGGTAACGATGAAATCGTCAGTTACATACAAAGAATCCAATGCATCCACCTTGATACACTGGCATTGCTTAGTCCCTACTGATTCAACAGATCGGATGGAGTTCGTTCGTGACCAAGTGGGTGATTGCCATTTTTGGAGATGCTTTTTAGACGATACCGGCACCCATCCATTTTTAACGGAAATACGGAGGATATAGGCGAGCTGGCCTTCACAATTATTGCCTTTGTAGGTGTATGATGGAATCTTTTGTTTGGTGGTAACATCCGCCCCAAGCGACTTGGCTAAAAATCGGACATCATGAGCCAATTGTTTGCTGACAGTTACATATTCCATCATGCCTGCTCCGCAAACAAAGCCATCGCTGTCGCATAAACCCCGCAATAGCTCTAAACGATTCTCAATCGTCGAGAGCAAATACTCCTCTGGAATAAACTTGGTGTTCGACCGCAACTTATCCAGCCCAAGGTTTCTCAATGCCTCCATGAATGCTGATGGTTCATGGGAGGTTTTTTTGCTGACCCTCAAGCCGATTCTGTCATGGATACTCCAATGATCTCCTACTGGCAGTAACTTCTGGATTTTTGTTTGAATATCTTCTTCTGGGTTTGTGATGATCACCGAAGTGTCGGCGTGACCGTCACCAAGATACATCCCCAGTAGCCACGGATGAATCGGCAAGTCTTGGCTTGCGCCAAATTCCACCGGTTCTATCCGAGGAATGGCATGATTGAAATGTGTGCCGCTTTTTAGCGTTTTACGAATCGTCGATAGTGGTCGTGCAGCACCGAAATTGCCGTGGCGTTTTTCATTTCTCGTCTGTGTCCACCATAAGTGGTCGTCGGTGCATTCGGTTGAACTGCCATCCAGCATTGTCACGCGAAAGACTTCCTTTTCGCCTTGAGAATAAATTCCCAGCACATTGCACGGCTTGCCATTTGCCCCGATAACTTTGCCGCCAACCTTCAATGTGCCCATGGCGATATAACCATTGGGAGTGAGGACTTTAGCGTCCAATGGCTGCGCCTTGCCCACACCCGGCGGCCCGTAAATGATGCCTTTCGGTGCCGACGGGATGGGGTCAGTAATAATGTTGTTCAGTAACGTCATTTGATTATTCTCCAATAAGGGTTAAACAGTGTCGTAGATTCGGATTGCTTCGTAGCCGGTCGGCCAGACTTGAGTTTCCACGCAGACCTTGAGCCGCTGTATAGCGGACTCGTTTTCGGTTTGAGCGAAATCGAGAGCTTCCGGAGAGATTCGCCACACGCCGCAACGGAACGGCTCTTTTTTATCGACAGCGATGATGTGGACGGCGGCATCAATGCCTATCGCTTCTCGAAGAACCGAGCGATAGAACGCGACCTGATGCAGATAGCCAAACCGCCGGGCGTCGAATTCAAACCAAGTCAGATCGTCACAGGTTTTTAGGTCAACCAGACCGAGGACCGGCTGGTAATAGTCCACGCGAATCTGACACGGCAGGCCGCAGTAATCGGTGCGAACAACACCTTCGGCGAATCCGTCTGTGATGAGTGCGGGTGCTTCGGGATGAACCAGAACCGCTCGTTCCATCATTTCCAACGTAATAGCGTCATCGTTGGTGACGGCGGACTCTTTGCCTGATTCTGCCAGCCACGACGCATACGCTTTTGTCGATGAACCGAACGGATTGCCCGTCTTGGGATTCGTTGGCCCGCCGATGGCATATTCACGCTCGAAGGTCTCGCGGCCTTCAAGAATCAGTGTGTGCGCTGCACGTCCAAACGCATAGGCTGGCGAGTCTTTGTCCACAATCAGGCCGCTGTGCTTTTTCCAGTAGAGATAGGGGCACTTGCGGAAGTCGCCGAGTTGATGGCTCGATAAGTTTTCACGCGAT
>JAFGTN010000348.1 GCA_016934075.1 Pirellulales bacterium | reverse complement strand
GCGCAACCGCTGCGGCGCCGCCCTGGCCAAGTCCGACAACCGCAAGATCGATCTGGTGGCCGGCATCCCCGACTCGGGTACGGGGCATGCAATCGGCTACGCCAACGAGGCGGGCATCCCCTATGCCCGACCCTTCGTAAAATACACGCCCACCTGGCCCCGCAGCTTCATGCCGCAAGACCAACGCATCCGCGACCTGGTGGCCCGCATGAAACTGATCCCCATACGCGAGATGATCCATGGCCAGCGGCTCTTGTTTTGCGAAGACTCGATCGTCCGCGGCACGCAACTCAAAGATACCGTGCAGCGGATCTTCGACTACGGCGCCAAGGAAATCCACATGCGCCCCGCCTGCCCGCCACTAATCTACGGCTGCAAGTTTTTGAACTTCTCGCGATCCAAGTCGGTTCTGGACCTGGCCGGTCGCAAGGCCATCAAGGAACTCGGCAACGACGAACAACATCTGGAAGAATACGCCGACGACACCTCCGATCGCTACGCCAACATGGTCGATCGTATCCGCCAGCGGTTGGGTCTCACTTCGCTGAAATACCAGAAACTCGACGACCTGGTCGCGGCCATTGGGCTGCCGAAGGAAAAACTGTGTACGTATTGCTGGGACGGCGCCGAAGCGTGTGCGAGTTGTCCGGGGTGTGCGGTGACGGAGGAGAAGCAGCCCCAGGCAAGCGATTCTCTGCGCGCAAAATAATGGTTTTCTGAAAATAGGGTGGGCCGAGTTAAGCGAGCCCCACCAAATGAATCAACCACGATGGCGGGGCTCGCTTCGCTCGGTACACCCTACGCAACTTTTTTAAGTCTCACGTAAGTCGCGCACCGTGGGGGATTGGGCGGACCGCTGATAAGCCTTGAATTCGGGAGATTCAATTCTTAGTCTTATTTGTCTCCTTATTTCATACTTTTGTTAGCTCATGCCTTTAAACCTTCGTGCAAAGCACGATAATACCATTTTGCCCACTAAATTCCGTGAGGAACCATTTAGCTCCGTAGGGTCCTTTGTATTGACCTTTCAAATTCGACTGTTTGAGTTCAGCCGCGAAAAGACTTTTGCCGCCTGAAGGCGGAACTACAAACGGCGGAACTATGAAACTGCTTCTGGACCCAGCCGCAGCCGCGATATGGTCGATCGACGGGCTGCCTGCTTTTGATCTTGCCGTCGATGGCATGGACGCAGTTTAGCAGATGGGGTGGCCTAATTTCAAATGTAGAGATCGCCGCGTCGGCCGTTGCCCCCGCCGTTTATCGTCGCCGGATTATCGCCACGCTTGCCAGCACGCATAGCGACAAGGTAATGGTGCTGGGTTCGGGGACACTTGCTACGCGAAAGCCTACTCGAATGCTCTCGTTCGTCGGGGGGGTGTAGATGCTGGCCCGGGCGACCAAGTAGGTGGAATTGTTATCCCAAGTACCGCCGCGCATTCCCCGCCACGAACCGAGGGTATAATCTTGAATTATAAATGGACTCTCTACCCACTCACGGTTGTTGCCCATCATGTCGTACGTACCATTGAGTTCCTCACTGCCACTACCGACGTTCCATGGCCCCGAAGGTAGGGATGTGTCGTAGTAGTTCCACCCCGTACCGTTCACTCCATCACCTTGGTGCAGAGTGTCACCAGGCCTAGTCGTGTAATCCTGGATCGTCGTACCGTTCCAGTACGCCGCTTTGAACCATTCATCCTCATTCGGCAGAAAGTAGTAGGCGTCCTTGTGCCGATAAAGGTTCGTTTCGCCCCATGCGTCTGAGGATTCCCACATGGCAAACGTGTAGTCACCCGTGCCCTGTGTACCGGTGAACTTGTAAGCCGCTTGATGACCAGTGCTGGTGTTCAGCCAATTAATGAACTGTGCCGCCTCGTACCAACTCACATTGTCGGTCGGTACGTTCGTGCCGGTAAAATAAGAACTGTAACTATAGCCCTCCTGTGAGCCCGTCACCGAAACACCCAAGCTAGCCGTGAACTTATTCCATTGATCGTTGGTGATTTCGAATACGCCCATGCGATAGTCATAGTCGACGATTCCGTACCCACTGCTCGGATTTGTACTGTTCGAGATGGGCACGAAGTCGATACTGAACTGATTCGCTCCCGTACCGAAAGAATCGACCGCGATGAGAACATCGGCTTGTGTTGTAGCTGCAAATACTTCTAGCAGAATAAAAACAGCAAAAATTGTAGAAAATCGCTTCATCAGACTGTCCCTGATCAAAGTATGCAAAAATGATTTTATTGAAACTATATAATAATAGTCTGTGGTCATTCCCGCAAGAAACCCCCGAAAAAGAGCTTGTGGAAATTTCTGTGTCAACTCGAAGTAGCACGGCTATCTTGGCCGTGTTTCTTCACGGGCTGGAAGCACGTGCCGCAAAAGTCCAGTGTCGCCACAAATCTTCTCGTAAAAACCAATATTCCCGACAGTTCCATTTGGTTTATAGCCGAATGATAATGGTAGATGCCTCTCTTGTTTGCGGGGAGATGCTCACAGACACTAACGAGGTCGTGATTTTTTGGGCAGGGGTCACGGCCTTTTTTGATGCGCAAATAAAAAAACCAGATTATCTAAGCTATTGGACAAACGTTTCTGCACGGATGAAACACTTTGTCCAGCAGGATACCGGAAACGGCCTCCAGGTCGCGCGATTTCATGATTGCCGTGTTGTCCGGTCTACTTCCGTTGATACGAGATCCAAGCAACTTCAAAAGGTTGAGGCAGTTTGACCGGCAGCCCCTGTTCCATCAACTGTTGTCCGGTCATTCGTTTAGCGCCTTCTCCAAACAACGATTCGATATCCGGCACTAGCGATACCGGGCCATCGGTGGGCCCCGCCCAGGCTTTCAGTTCGTAAAAAGCCGTCGCGATCAGACCGCGGAGTTTGAAGCGCGCGGCGTGATCCGCGCTCTCCGGTTCATGGAGAATCTGAACGATTCCCTTGCCCGCTTCGGCACAGTTGAACTGGCAGCCGCTCCAACCTTCCTTGGCGGGCTCGCCCGGCCCGAGCAGTTCCCGAGTGTAGGTGGGCGTCTTGGTTTTGAGCAAGGCGAGCCGATAAGGGGGTTCCAGCCCAGCGCAGACTTGTATCGCTTCGATCGCCTCCGGAGGAGGCGTTCCTATGTTCTGAAAGACATTCCCACCCCATGTATTGTCTTTCCACATTTTATGATTTTTATCTTTGTGCCGGTCGCCGACAAAATAGAGCGAGCTATCGGCACAGCGATAGGAGATATTGTTGAGAATGTGATAGTTCTCGGCTATCACGTCGAGGTAGATACCGAACGAATGCCCGGTGCGGCCATTGTAAGGATTCCTTTGTGAGTCGTGGACCAGGTTGCCGCGGATCACGACTCCACGGCGTGCTTGAGGCATGACGACATAGATGGCTGCTCCGTCATTGCATACCTTCATGACGTTGTAGATGTGGTTGTATTCGATCCGGTTGTCTCCGGCCAATGCCGGATCGTCGTTGGGAATGTTGCCTTCAATGACCAGTCCGCTGTAGCCGACATCGTGTATAAGATTGTGGGTGATCACGGTCTCGTGTACGGTGTTGGCGACGATGCCCACGGCATCGAGATAGTCGGCGCCGCAATGATGGATGTGGTTGTTGGCGATGCGGTAACCTCTGTATTCGTCTTCACGGGGTATTGGACCTACGGAGGCGTACGGTTTGTGGGTAATATTCTTGCACCGCGACGTACCCATCCCGATTCCGCCGCTTCCGAGATCGTGGATATCGTTTCCTTCTATGGCTATGTCGGCGGTGCCGTCATACGCGGTAATCCCCATACCTCCGACGTGTGCGATTCCTCCGTCGCTGAAGCTGCAATCGCGGGCATGTTCGAATTGCACGGCCGCATCAATCCAGCCGAATCTTAGAGACGTTGGTTCGTACGGCTTAAACCTTTGGCCGAGCCACCCGATGAAGTATCCTTCGTCGGGTAGAGGGCAATCCACATACTCCAGGTGTATTCCGTCGAAATGCAAATTCCGCACGGGGCGATCGCGCCGGCCCGTGACGATAATCATAGCCTTCTGTACCTTTGGGGCCACAACTTCGTCCCGAGTCAGGTCTTCGCCCGGGCGGGGCCAGTAGTACAGCACGCCACTTTTCCGATCCAGGTACCACTCGCCCGCCTGGGTCAAGAACTCCAAAGCATTCTCGAGATAGCATGCCTTTTCGACGCTGGGAAGACCGTGCTGCGCGCCGGGGGACCATGCTTCGGCGGGCACCGCCATGATGTGAGGAGGCTGCAGGACAAATGTCTGCGAGGCTTCATCCACGCCGGCCAGGCGTTTTCTGGAACCCGTGTGGTTATGTATCCAGACCAATTCCACGTCGGAAACATTATTCCACGCTTTGATCGGACCGCTCACGCCCAAGATAATGGGTTTGCCCTCAGGTGGTGGTATGGGCAATCGCGAACCTGTTGGGTGACGCTCGATGGAGGAAGACACGATGTTCCACCATGGTTTGTCGTCGTTACGATTCGGCATTCGCGCGCGGGTGGCGCGTTGGCCATCGACGAACAACTGCCGGAAGTACCACTTGCCGGCCTTCACCTCGAAGATTTCGGCCGTCCAGATTTTGCCGTCGCCTTTCTTCCAGCCGGTGATTTGCCGCCCGCCGCTAAGCAGGACCTTCTCGCCCGGATACGCCGCATAGGTGACGGAATGCTTGTCCGTGCCGGAGTCTTCCGGTCCGAAGGCCAGCGTTTCGGTCTGCCGGTAGGTGCCGCCCCGGATCAGTACGAGCATGTCCGCGCGGAGTCCGGCGGCGATTTTCTTCCGAACCGCGCCGCAAGCACGTGCCAGCGTCGCAAACGGCTTTTCGGCGGTTCCGGGATTGGTGTCCTTTCCGTCAGTGGCCACATGGAAGTCGGCCTTGGCGACGGTAGTCTCGATTTTGGCGCTTTCTAATGACCGATCCGTCACTCCGAGGATTGCCAGTGCCAGGAGACCGGCGAATCCGGTTCTGAATGAAAGACATTGTCGCATGGTAGCCTCCTCGGTGAGATTTGTGGTGGTAACCGTTTACGGGTTTCTCGGCACGAAGTCGGGATCCGTTGTAAGCAGAATACGATCGATGGCAACGCCGTCCTCGCGCATCCATAAGTGGAGCGTATGATCGCCGGGCTCGGTGATTTCAATCATGACGGGTGAACCTTGCTCATAGTCACCCAGCCAACGCCATCCGCCGGGCTTGACGGTCATGCGTTTGCCCGACTGCACTTCTTGACGATCGAGGCCCACGTAGACACTGTTACCGGATGTGTCGGGACCAGACATGCGGAGCCAGAGACGATACTTGCCGGCGTGTTCGAACTTCAAAGGTATTTCGATTCCAGGACTCATTTCCATGGGCCGGATGTGTACGCGAGTGCCGGAATCAGGCTCGACAACATAGTAGCCGTTACCGCTGTAGCCCGCAATCTTGTCGCGCTTGCACCAATTATGATAATCTTTGCTCGTGCGGAAGCCGTCTTCGGCTTCCACGCTGGTGTGACCATTGGCGGCAACGGT
>JAFGTN010000347.1 GCA_016934075.1 Pirellulales bacterium | reverse complement strand
CTTCGTTAATTGCACCAGGCGGATGGAGGAAAGGGCGTCGCCTTGCGGTTTATCGAGGGATTTGAGCAGGTCTTCAGCCTGCTCGAGTTTCTCCGGGGTCGCTTGAATGACGAGGGCGTTCACGGTCGGGGCGATGGATACCCGAAAATCCCGGTTGCTCCGGCTGGAACCGTAATAACGATAAGACGAGTAACCGTAGCGGCTGCCGCCACGAGATGAATCCGACAGCATATTCTCCAGGATCGAAGCCGTTTGTTCGACATCGGCGTACTGCAGTGTGAAGGTTCGGATTTCCATGGTCACCTCGACCGTCGCCTGTAATTCGTCGATAAGTTTTTGAATTTGGGGGAATTGCTCATCGGTAGCGGCGACGATCAGGGCATTGGCCGAGGAATCGGCTTCGAAACGAGGTGGCATTCGATTCTCAGCCGTGCCACCCCGGCGGTTGTAGTAACGTTCGGCAAACAATCGGCTCAGCGACGGCGCAAGTTCATTGGCATTACCTTTGGTCAAGCGATAGGTCTTGACTTGAAAGCCGGCCCGGCTCGATTCCACGTCCAGCATTTTGACCATTTCTTCAATTTTCTCATGCATCGCCACCGCCGCCTCAACCACCAGAGTCCGGTCATCAGGTCCAGCCGTCACGACAATGTATTTGGCCGGAGCACGCCACTGGTAATGGGCGAATAACTGGGTGATCATGGGCGCGACAGAACTGGCCGAGTTATGTTTCAGGGTGAGCACGCGGACTTGGCGGTCAATGGCCTCGGTGCCTTCGTCCAATTGTTTCAAGATGTTTTCGATCAGTTTCATCTGCGACTCACTGGCGGCGACGATCAACCGGCTGCTGGGATCATCACCCTGAATGATGGCATCCGGTGCACCCTGATCGGTTGCACCTTTAAGTTGGTCCAGGTAAAGCTCCCGCACTTTGCGGGCGAATTCACTGGCATAAGGCGTTTTGCAGGGGAAGATCCGCAGCTGCCGTGGTTCCCGTGAAGGTGTGTCCAATTGTTCAATGATCTTGGCGGCAGCCTCTAAATCGGTCGTATCACCCGAAAGAATCAGCACATTGCTTTTGGAATCCGAACCGATACTGAGCCGGGGCCCATAATAACGGCTGCTGCGGCTGCCGCTAAAGGCGCTCGAAAGCACCGCCGCCATCTGGCCGGGATCCATGGTTTTCAAACGGAAAATCCGGGTGGTCGAAGTGTGCAAACTGACACGGTCAAGCTGTTTGATTATGGTATCGAGAACCTCGAGTTCTTCTGCAGGACCCGATACCAACAAACGATTCGTCGCCCGGTCCCCCAAAACCAAGACTTGGTCCGCAGCAGCCGACCGGCGGCGCGGCTGGCTGCGATAGAGCGTTTGCACGGAATAGGCCAATTCACCCGCATAGGCGTTCTCCAGGTCATAAACCCGCGTCTCGACTGTGCTGCGTTTCGGTTCCGCCGATCGGAGGCGTTGGACAATTGTTTCGATCGCTTGGAAGTGTTCCGGACTGGCGGTGACGAGAATTCGGCCGGTATCGGGATCGCCGATGATCTGGGCATTAGCCGGGTCGCTCGCCTCTTTATCTCGATACTCCTCGCGATACAATTGCTGCACCAACGGCACGAGACGTTGCACCTCGTCGGCTTCACCCACGTCGATGATCTCTAACCGCCGGGTTGCCGTGGTGGCGGCCTGGTCCAGTTGCTCGATCAACGCTTCAACCTCTTGAAAATCCGTCGGGGTGCCGGACACGATCAGACAATTATTGCGGTCGTCAACCGCCACCCCCGAACGGCTATAACGGCGCGGATCGCGACGCGACATGGATTCGTAAATAATCCGCACCAAGTCGCGGGCCTGGATGTTTTTCAACTTAAACACCCGCAGGCGCCCGGGACTGTTGCCATCGGACTTGTCCACCTGTTCGATCAGCTTCGTGATCAATTCAATTTCATCACGCGAACCGCAGACAATGATCCGGTTGCCGAGACTATCGGGAATGAGTTTGGCGCGGGAGATGCGGTCGGCCCCCGACTGATTACGCAGCACTTCCGTATAAACTTCACGCACAATATTCACGACGGTATTGGGATCCGAAGTCGTGAGATCGATAAAACGCATTTCCTGCAGGGGCATTTCGGGTTTGGTATCCAGCGCTTGAATAATTTCGGCGGCCGTTTCTGCGGCTTCGGAACGACCCGTGACGACCAGGCTGTTACTGCGTCTGTCTACGAGAATGCGAATTGGTGTTTTTTGTTGGCCGAGACTCTGCTCAACCAGGGTGGCCAGATCGGAAGCGATGGCATGTTGCAGGCGGATGACACGGGTTTCTTCTTTGGCGGGCTTAGCCTCTGCCGGGTCTAATTGACGGACAATGGCTTCCACGCGGGCGATCTCCGATTCGATGCCGCTGACCAGGAATCGATTCATTTTCGCCTCCGGAACAATCGTGGCCCGTTGGGCAGCCGGTAGCGCGAGGTTTTTCAATTGATCGCTATATAAGCGTTCGACCAGCGGACTCAATTCGTCAGCGGTACGATTGTGCAGTTCAATCAGCCGCATTTGAACAGTGGAGGGGAGAGTGCCCGTGCCATCGATCTGGCTGACAATGGACTCGGCGAGTTGGAGTTCGCCAGGTGTGCCAATCACAATCACGCGCCGGGAAGCCTGGTCTACGGTAATCTTGACCGAGGGAAGGGACCGGCCGGTGGGAGAGCGGCGGGAAAGGGCATCCGTGATAACCTTGGCAATATTAGCGGGATCCGCCGTTTTGATGGAGAAGACTTTCGTCAGCAGCACGTTCTCGGCAGTAATCCCAGGGGATTGGCCGGCGCCGGTTTCGCCGTCCATCCGTTCGATTAATTCTTCGATCGCCCGCATTTGGCCGGCCACAGGTGCCGTCACGATCAAACGGTTATAGGTCGAGTCGACGATCAAACGGGCCCGGGTTGGATCGCGGCTGCTCTCGCGGCTCTCACGGCCCTCCCGGCCGCCCTCTCGTCCATAGCCTTCATAGGGACCGGAGACACCAGGCATGGCCTGGCGAATCATCCGCCCAAGTTCTTCGGCTTCGAGGTTGCGTGGATAGAATATTTTGACTTCGCCAGCGCCGGCGCCTTCTTTTTCTTCGAAACGTTTGACTAATTCCTCAGCCAGCGCGATACGTTCCACGGGACCATACAGGACGAGGGTGCGCGAGGCTTCATCCCAAACCGCAGTGACATAATCATTGGGATCGGGCGGCATGGTTTCGTGCCGTTTGGTTTTCTCGCTATACACCATCCGCTTGGGTGCCGTGGCTTCACCGAAGGTGCGGTTAATCAGATCCGTTACCACCGCTCCGGAGGCGTGCATCAAGGTCAAGGTCTTCATTTGCTGATCCGTCGAGGTGGCCACATCCAAATGAGTCACCAGCTCGCGAATCCGCTGAATATTCTCGAGCCGATCCGTGATGATGAGACCCCGACCCCGGGTGAGGGGGGCCATGGACCCAGCGCTCGATAGCATGGCGGTCACGGATTGGGTCACTTCGCCGGGATCAAGGTTCTGCAAGCGCAACACAAACGTCACAACCTCACCCGGACGGACATCGCCAGTTTGGTCGGTGCCACGGATGATTTTCAACGGCATTTGCGGCAGTTTCTTATAACTGATCAAGCGCAGGTAATGCTTGGTTTCCACCAGCATGACATCCTTCATGGAGAGAATGAGGTTCAGCGTATCCAAAGCTTCCTGGTAATGATACGGTTGTGCATCGTGAAATGTGAGCGTGCCTTCAACCTGGAGGTCGGTTACCAGCGGTTTCTTCACCATCTGGGCAAACCGTTCAACCACTTCCATGTAGGGAATGCCATCGAACTGGAACCGGATCGGCCCTTCCGGTGTCTCGCTGTTGGCCTCTACCGCCGGCGGTGATTCCGCTGTCGGCGAATTGGTCGTTGGCGGGGCAGACACGGACAAAACGGCCGCAGGGGTTTGGTCTGCCGGAGGTGCCGGGCTGGTCAAGGGGATCTCATCGGCCCGACTGGCCGCCAAGAGGGTGACACTCAGAATAACACTGATAGGGAAAAGGATGATGGCTTTCATGGGTTAACAGGAATGCAATTTGATAGTGCAGGAGGCAATCGACAGGATGGGAGTTGATATTTATCGGCTAAAGTATCGCCGCGTTCAACGGCCCAATACCCACCGTCGATTTTCCAAATCAATCGACTATCCGAGATCAGACTCGGATGGTTCGGATGGGGCAGAGGCCGGTAATCCACCATAACCGCCTGTCCATTCAATAACGTCTCGCCAGGTTTGATAATGGTGGTTTGGCTGCGGGACAAGTCGCGGAGATGAATCTCCGGATGTCCGTTCCAGGATGAAAGCGACACAATCTTGTATGACGAAAGGGGTGTTTCCACCGGAGCGCTGGGTGGCGGTGGCGGTGGCGGAGATTCCGGCGGGCGGGGAGGGCGCCGGATATATGGGCGGAAAAGATCGCGATCCACAATGCCCGCATAACGTTGACGCTCCGGGCTGTCGAGTTGGGATTGAACGGTCATTTCCGCCCGGGAAACGGCGGGGGCAGGATCAAAAACCAGGATCAGATAACGAAAGCGGATGCGGATGCGACCCGGCCGATCGCCGGGTGACACCGCCAGGTTTTGGATTTGGTGCAAAGCGGGGTATTGGTCCAGAAGAAATAACAGGTCGATCACCTGATCCAGGGGACCCTCTCCTTGGATTGCCCAACCCAGCTCACGAGTGCCACGGAGTCGAGCGGGTCCAAACGGCGTTCGGGAAAAGGCATCTTCCGGCAGGCCGGCTTGCGTGATGTACCGGGTGATTAAGGCGCCGGCGGTGGCCAGGGCGTGGTCTGGATCGTCAGAAAAAGCGCGTTGCGCCACCTGTTTTACTTCCTTTTCGGCGGCGAAAAAAGCAGTGCGCTCTTGTTGGATCGAGCTCAATTTTTGCCTCAATTGCAGCACTTGATCATCTATCTTTTGGGCCGGTTTCAGGATAAATCCGCGAATGATAAGGACGCCAACGGCGATCAGGCCGATCCCCAAGACCGTTAGACCGAGGAAGTGCCGCCGTTTATTCACCGGTTTCACCTCCTTTTTCGACCGATTCCGCCCGGTTCCGGCGGTTCCGGCCTCGGCTGCTGCCCGCAGGCGGCGTGGAGTCGAGCGATCCGTCATCCTCCGGCCGCGGCGAATACTCCAGTTGGGTGAGGTTAATTTGGAGGTCTGGTGGAATCTCAAGTTCAAAACCTGCTTGGAACTCGTAACCATACCGGTCCCCGGTAGGAATCACCGAAGCCGGTTTAACCTCATAACCGGCTGCACGCAAACGACGGTCCAAAGTGCTGATGGTTTCTCCATTGCGCGCTTTGACGGTGAGGTAAAGGGCGCCTCGTGAACTGGTGGAAAGCGAGGTCAGGTAGAGATCACGACAGGCCGGTAAAACAGCGCTCAGGTAAGCGATATGGTCCAGCCACCGGCGATCTTGGTCCATCCAATTGCGCAGCGTTCGAGCTTGATATTGGATTTGGCGGTATAAATTGACTTGTTTGGCCGCACTATTGACCTGTTCCTGCACGGTGGCTTTTGTCCGAAGCCGCTGGCGTATCCAATGTGTCCGCAGGCCGGCCAATAGCAACGCGAGAATCGAAACGGTAGCCGCATACAGCAGGATCTTGGTGCGTTTGTTCAAGCCCGGCGCGGCTGGCCGTTTGGGATTCAAGAAATCAAAAGGCAAACCGCGCGCATCGAGCTTGCCGGCGGCCAAGCCGAGGGCGGCGCCGGCATTGGGCGTTTGTTCGCGGGGGATTTTTTTCAGGCGCAATGCCGCGGCCGGATGAACAACGTCACAGGGCACCTTCAATTCCTGCGCCAAAGCCGGCGCGATAATCTCCGTGTCCTGCGGGGGACCGATCACATAGATTTGATTCACATGCTTGTGATGGTCGCTACCT
>JAFGTN010000346.1 GCA_016934075.1 Pirellulales bacterium | reverse complement strand
ATGCGGTTCATGCCGTCGACCAGACCGATGGTGGTGGTCGTCTTACCTTCGCCCGCCGGGGTGGGAGTGATAGCCGTCACCAACACCAGCTTGCCGGTGGGCCGATCGGCCAGGCGGTCGAAAAGCTCCAAAGAAACCTTGGCCTTATCGCGGCCATAGTGTTCCAGATCGTCGCTATCGATGCCGAGCTTGGCGGCAATATCGTCGATATGCAGCATAGTAGCCGCGCGGGCGATCTCAATATCCGGCGGCAATGCCGCGGTCTTTTCATCTGTCATCAGTCGCTACTCTTCGTTAATAGTAGGACGCGTCCACGACGCACCTGGGAAAAATTAGCCTATTTTGTAAACTCTTACGAATAAAACTCCCGCACGTGCATAATCCCATCGAAACCGTCCGCTTTCAGTACATCTTCCAGACAAACCATGGCGGGGTGATCGGGAGCCAACAACTCATACTTACGCTTGACCGAACCGATAATCGTATCCAGGCCCAGCGGCATCGTTTTAGTGATGAAAGCGCTCTCCAACGGCCCCTTAACCCGCGACCCGTCAGCGCGATTGGGAGGCAACATGACCGTGAAATTGCTCAGCCCCACCGAAGCATGCGCGCCGGCCAGGTCGGCGTCGGCATGAATCATTTCCATGGCCGCCACCAGGCGTTTGAGGTTGCCTTCCGAATCGGTACCGATCGGGGCGATGCCCGGATCGAAAATAACGTCCTCATTCGCAATCGCCCTTCCACCCTCACGAGCAACTGCGATCAACGATTTAGCAGCCTCATAAGTTTGCTCGGCCGTATGGCAGGGTCCCGACTGACCGTCGACCATCTGTTCCGAAATCAAAAGGATCGGACAGAAGGGTACGATTGAGTAAAGGTCGAACATTTCCACCCGCAAGGCCGAGATGGAATTGAGCACGGGCTTGGCGCCGTCGGCGCGGTCCATGTCGTAGGCCTCCAATCCGGCTTTGGCCGTGGCGACGTCGGGCGTATCGATCGATAACGGCTTGGCCGTGACCGACTGTACTTTCTTGACCATTTCGGCCATGAACTCGGGCGATCGCGGCCCCACGTTTACGTCGATATAGGCCGCGCCCTTCTCGTCTTGCAGTTTGGCCAAAGCCAAAAGCCCCTCGATGTCGTTGGCCTCGAAAAGCTTGTGCGTCGAGGGCACCGAGTCGTTGATCGACTCACCAATAATCCTCAAACCTTCTATAGCCATGAAAAGCTCCTTCTTATATTTCCTTGAATATGATGTTTTTCTTTCGCACCCTACCGCTGATCATTCACAGCCAGGAAGCCAGCAGGCCGGGTTGTGACCCGGCGTTAGCGTTAGATTCTTTTCATCACCTCGCCGGTCACGACCCGGCCTACATCACTCTCCACCCTCTTCCTTATCCTTATCCTTTTTCCGCGGCGCATGGTGATCCCGGTCGAGATACGTATTAGCCCAGGCTGACGTGTTTTTCAATTCGGCATTGTAAAAAACCGGATCGCCCTCGATCATGCCTTCCGTCTCGCCGTATGACTTCAGCCGCTCGTAGATCCGCGCCCAAATGCATTCCTTGTCGTCCAATTCGCAACGTCCGTTGCGCGATCCGCCGCAGGGGCCGTTACGGCCGCATTTCGAACAGCTCGTGTTGGGGCACAGGTATGCACAATCCGGCAAGCTGCAATCGCCGCAGTCCTTGCAACCGTACATTATGTGCTTCGACTCTTTCTCCAACCAGTAAGACATGCGTCCCGCCAGGTTCGGCTTGCCCGACTTCTCCATCCAGGCAAAAACCTTTCGCATCGCGGGATAAAGCTTCTTGTCGCGATCGAACGCCAAGGAATGAACCAGCCGGGAAAGGCGATAGTTGAGCGTGACTTCCTTCGAAGTTCGCGGGTGCGTCAGCGACTCGATATATTGCGGATTAAAGTGTTCCGAATCCGCCATGCCTGTTTTTTCGTCGTGATCGAAGAGGAAGAATTCATCGGGCATCGAGAAGCAGATTTCCGGCAGGAAATCCTTCCAGTCGTTCTCGCCGTACCCCTCGGCCATATCGATGATTTCGAAAAAGGCATCCGCCTTCGACATTCCGCCAAGGTATCCGGCCGCGAAGCCCAAGCCTTTGAAGACGGCCAATTGCTTGGCCGCCAGTTCTCGGAAAAACTTCCGGCCTTTATCTTCGCCCGCGGCATACTTGTTGGCCTGTTCCAGCAGCTCGTCGCTGACCACGCAACCGGCCAGCCGGCCGCTGTTGAACAACTTGGCCACGAACTTGGTGAGTAGATACACGTTGCCGATGACGGGCGTATTGAGCCCCTTCGATTCAAGCAGCAGCTTGATTTCGTGGAACTTCCGCATATCGTAACCCAACTGCGGGATGATCCACTCGGCACCTTGATCGATCTTGCGGAGGAGCTTGAAATACTGCGGCATCAACTCCCGCTCGTGCCGTTTGAACGGCGAGACGCAACAGCCGATGAAAAAATTTGTCGCCGGCAACGTATCCGTGGCCCCCCTCCGCCCGGGAACCTTCAACCCTTCGTTCATCGAACGCATCAACGCGATCAGACCCACCGAGTCCAGATCGAACACCGGCAAAGAGATACCGCCGAAACCCGAAGTGGGGTAGTCGCCGGTCAGCGCCAGGATGTTCTCGAAACCCTCCGAAGCATATCGCCAGCAGGCCGACTCCAAACCGTTGCGATTAAGATCCTTGCAGGAAAGATGCAAAACCAGACGGTGGGCATCTTGCGGCAACTTGCCAGCCAGCCAGTCGGGCGGAAGCATGGGCGCTCCGCCGGGATTGTCGGTTATCGAAACCCAAGCGATACGCGGATCTGCCAGGAGGGTTTCGGCCAGAGCCATGGCTTTATCGGGCGACTCGGGAGGCACGATACCACGAGTGGTTACCGCTTCACCGCCGTAGCAGAAACCGTCGGCACTGATGGCCTGTCGGAATGATTTGCGTTTTTCGTTCTCGGACACGGCAGCACTACTTCGATCAAATGTAGGGTGCGTCCGCGACGCACCACGAAACTTGTTCTAGAATATGTTTTCCGAATTCGTCAGCGCGCAGCATTCAACGCTTCACCGACACATCGCCGATGTAATCCAGTTAAATCCAGCTCCGCCCGTTCTTTCGCCGACAATACCGGCTTAGCCTTCGACCAACTGCCGTGCCATGGCAACCGCGGCACTGGCATTATCGCTGAAACCGTCGGCGCCGATCTCGTCGGCATATTGCTGCGTAATCGGTGCTCCGCCGATCATGACCTTCGTCGATTGACGGATGCCGGCAGCTTCGAGCGCCTCGATAACCTTTTTCATCATGGTCATCGTGGTCGTCAGCAAGGCCGAAAGGGCGACAATCGTGCCATCCTTCTGCTGGGCAGCTTCGACAAATTTCTCCGGAGCTACATCGACACCAAGGTCGATGACCTCGAAACCACCGCCTTCCAGCATCGAAGCCACAAGGTTCTTTCCGATATCGTGCAGGTCGCCTTTTACGGTTCCTATCACGACTCGACCGGCCGCTTCCAGCCCCTCGGCGGCCATTGCGGGCGTAAGCAATTCAAGCGACGTTTTCATCGCTCGCGCGGCAATCAACAGCTCGGGCACAAAAAACTCGTTGGCCTCGAAACGTTTACCGACCTCGTCCATGGCCGGGATCATATACTTCGAAAGCAATTCACCGGCATCGCATTTCGCTTCCAGCGCGGCTTTGGTTATCTCTTCGGCCTTTTTAGCGTTGCCTGTGAGAATGGCATCATACAGTTCGGCAGGATCGGACATTTATGTCTCCAAATAGTAAAAAACGACAAATCAATGGTTTGCTAATGTTTGCCCCATGTGGCCGAGCTCCGCATATCATAACATCACATACCATCATAGTCCACCCCCAAGTATGTATTATCATAAAAAAACGGTCAACCAAGCGGCAGGATAAAGAATATCTGCTGGATTGTGAAGTCAATCGACAAAGAAATTGCCATTTTCATGGCATTTGAACAGAACCTATGGGGGGTGAGATCAGACATTTCAAAAAACTTTCGAAAAACTGTCTCTGAACCGCTTGCAGTGCTATCGCAGCGTCGCTATCCTATGCAACGACTATAGTCTCTGACAAGATAACTAGTAAATCTCGCGATTTAGCTTTTTATATATAAAGAAAACTATCAAAATTAGTAATGCTGGCAGGATTGCTGCGATGCTCGTGCTGTCACGGAAGGTTGGCGAGAAAATCTTGATCGGAGACGAGATCGTCGTCACCGTTGTCCGCTTGTCTTCGGGCGTGGTTCGCATCGGGGTCGAGGCGCCTGAAGATCTGACGATTGTCAGAGAAGAAATCCAACACACAAACTCTGATAAGCCCCAAATTCAGCACTCCTCGGGCTAACTTCTTGGCGACGCCTGCTTCGCGGCGGTGCGTTTAAGCGCCGGATTTCTCTTCGACTTATCCGATTTGGAGTCTGTTTTAACTTTCTCGGCAAGTCTCTCGGAGCGGATTTTCATGGCCATACGTTCGAGTACTCGCAATCCTTCTCGATTACGGACGTCTAGCGGCGTACGAGGTTGCGAACCGTCGAGCGAGCCACGGACCTCGGCAAATTCTTTCAGACGCGCGATCTTGTCGGCAGCCGGAGCCTCGCTGGGCAGTTCGCTGCCGGGTGGCCGTCCCCAAAGGATTTTCGTGCCACCGTTTGTATAAATCACATAGGCGTAGACACTGTGATACGCCGACCGCGAGGCTTTGTCGGGTTCGATCAACTTCAGATCCAGTTTGTACCAGTCGTCGCCGAAGGCTTCGGCAATCTCGGCCGCGCCCACAACTCGCTCGTCACCCCAATGTTTGCCAACGCCACCAACGGGAACAACGTCTATACCAACAAGATTGAGACACGGATATCGGCTGGCCTCGACCGGTGTAAAATCAGCCGTGGGAAGGAAAATCCCCCGTGCATCAACCGGATACAGACCGTTGTCACCATTAGAATCCCTTACCATTACCATACAAACCGGCCGCCGGTATTCCAATTCGACCACGATCCGCGCCGGATGGTGTTTCGATACCCGCACAACACGCTCCACCCAGGGATGCTCCGAGAACGCTTGCGCAACCAGTTCGGTAACGTTGTCGTCCATGATCGAGAGTTGCCCGCCCGAGGCGGTTAGATATACAAACGCCTGGTTGGCGATTTTCGTACGGATCCAAGGCGGAAGCGGAGTTATCTCAAAATCCTCGGCAGTCAATATATAATCGCTCGACGAAAGCACCCGCTCGGAAACCGAATTCCAAGTCAGCATCGTCGCGATCACCAACGCGCCAATCACCAATATACTAAGCACAACCGTACGTCCCGACCCGACGGCAAAACTACCCATGCCGGCCAAGCCCGAACTCAGTCGCTCGAATCCGCTTTTCTTTTTGGTTTTTCTAGCCATTTTCGCTGGTTGCGGGGAGTTCTAATCGAGGTTATACATTCGCCTTCATCATTCATAAACCATACTACCCAATCGCATCTCGCAACATCCAATCGCAGAGATCCGGCATTTCCCAGCCGATCTGCCGTGCCGCTTTCGGAGCCAGGCTTCCGGGCGTCATGCCCGGCAAGGTATTAACTTCCAACACCCATGCTTGCCCGTCGCGATCCAGAATCAAATCGACACGAATCATTCCGGCCGTCTCCAGCGCGATGGCCGCGCGCAGGGCGGTTGTCCTTAATTGCCTTAGAGTTATCGGCTTAAAATCGCCGGGAATGTGATACTCGGCCTTATTGCCGGAATATTTGGAATCATAGTCGAAAATATCGCCACAACCGGTAATTTCCAACGGTTGCAGAACCCGCCGGCCTAGCACAGTAACGGTGAATTCCCGGCCCTCGATGTATTGTTCGGCCAGTAACGGCCAACCGAATCGGCTACTATCCGCCAGTATTGTAGATAGCTCACTAGAACTGCGGACCAGTCCCACACCCAAACTGGATCCCTGCGCGTCGGGTTTGATCACCATAGGGTAGCCGAGTTTCTTGATCGCCCGTTGAAAAGGCATATGCCATTCATTGCGGGTGCCACTGCTGGCTTGTCCAGCAGTGAATGAAGAAAGCTCCCGGAAAACACTGCTGGACAAGCCAGCAGTGGCCCCCATCTTCGACTGACTCTCAGCAGTCGGTCCCGTAATAACCACATGCTTCGGCGTGGGCACCCCGGCTTGTTCGAAGCGTGCCTTGGCCGTCGACTTACTCATTGCCCTGCGAGAAGCCGCGGCGTTGCTACCGGTAAACCGCACT
>JAFGTN010000345.1 GCA_016934075.1 Pirellulales bacterium | reverse complement strand
GGAGGATACGCGAATTGGTTAGCAGCCTGACTCGAAATCAGGTGCCGGCTTGCCGGTTGTGGGTTCGAGTCCCATGTCCTCCGCCTTTAGGGTTAGTAGAACTCGGAAATACCCCTCAAGACTTAGTGTTTTGCGGGGTTTTTTTATGGAATTGTCATTCGTTGTTGAACGATATGTGCGATGCTGTATGGCCGAAAACTGTCTTGTGATTGGTTTGCTAATGATCCGCGTTCGGCGGAATCGCTATAGCCGGTTTTATTCAACTCCCCGCCTGGTTCCAGCCGAAACCATATGTAGTTGTGTCTGATTGTGATGATCCCCAAAGTCCTAGATATGTTCTCCACATCCTCCAGAAAACTGGTGATTTCGGTTTGCCTTGTCTTGCACGCAACGGCAACGCCGTGTCTACCTTGCCTATGCGGTGGAAGTGAGGAGGGGAATAACGGCTACGAGCGGGTATTTACACTGCTATCGGGAGAGTCTTGCGGCACGGACACAAGTTGTTCGATATGCGAGGAGAAGGCCAAGATCGGGCAAGCTGCTCAAATAATCACAAGGATAACTCGAACGGATCTGTCGGTTGTTATTTTACAGACGGATTTTGTGCAAGGCGAAATAGTCGGCACTTTGTGTGTTGCCGCTCTTTATACTAATTTTGTCCCGTCGCCGGACATTCATGAACTGCAGGTCATGCGAGAATAAGAGACCTGTTATAGCGCGCCGAGTATGAACGCGCATCTCTCTCCTATGAACGTCGCTTGATATTGGTGTCGTTGCGCGATGCCATATATCCAGATGAATTCTTCGGATTTGGTCAACAAGTCAACACTGCCAGGCAGCGTGCGGTCAAGTCTCGATGTATGTGTAGTCACCATCAATTTGAGGGTCAGTAATAATGAAGGTTCATTCCATAATAAAAACATTCATGGCATCTACCGCGGGTCGCGCCACGGTGCTTTCAATAGTCACATTGGCGACGGTCGCCAGTGCGGCACTGCTATATTTTTACACGGCATACTCGCCCAAGGCATCGGCCGCCGCGATGACTCCGGGGCAATGTGAGGCAAAGGACCTGCAACAGCTCACCGAGCAATCATATTCCCCTGAAACCGGTGCCACACTCCTCATAAGCATCTCCCGGGAGAAGGCCAAAACGATTGGCCTGAAAACAGCACCCGTGCGACGGGACAACTGGCCGGACCGGCTGCGAGTTACAGGCCGGCTGGAACTGAATGAAGGTCGGCTGGCACACGTAAGCCCGTTGGTCGATGGTGTTGTTCGCGAAGTGCCCGTGCAATTGGGGCAAGTAGTCGAGAAGGGCGATATTCTAGCCTATATCGACAGCCGCGAGGTGGGAGAGACAAAGCTCCAGTATGCTAAAGATCAACTCAATTTGATTTCGGCAAAGAAAAGCAACGACTGGCACAAAGAAATTCATGAAAACACATTCGCACTTCTCAAAGCGATTGAAGAGGGGAAGACATTCGACAACATCGAAGCAACTTTCCGTGACCGGCCTGTGGGCACCTATCGAAAACAACTCGTTTCAGCCATGGCGCGTCTGAAGAGAGCCAAAGCCGATTTTGAACGCATTCATGGGCTGGGCAAAGATTCCATCATTCCCGAAAAAAAGGTCGTCAGCGCACGAGCCGAATATGAGGCCGCGGAGGCGACTTATCGGGCACTCATGGAGCAGATTAAATTCGACGTGCAGCAAGAGGCTCTGGATGCGCAGCAAGAATTACGGGCTGCAGAAGCAGCCGTTGCCATCAGCCGCTCGCACTTGCTGATACTCGGATACAGTGAAAAAGATATTAATACGATGGACCCCTTTGCGGAGGCGGAACGAGTCGCCTACTACCCGATTCGTGCTCCCATCACCGGTACGATAATGGCTAAAAATGCACCACTATCGAAACATATCGATCAAGAAATCGAACTGTTTCGAATCGCCGATCTCTCGACCGTTTGGCTATGTGCCGATGTGTTTGAAAAAGATCTGAATGCCACCCTGGGGCTTCAGGGTAAGTCGGTGACATTCGAGGCCGGCAGCTACCCCGGCCGGCAATTTGCGGCGGGCATATTCTCTCTTGGAAACATTGTCGACGACAAAACCCGAGCTACACGATTGCTTGCAACCGTAAACAACTCCGAACGGTTATTGAAGCCGGGCATGTTTGTCGAGATTGAGTTGACACCGAGTAACGACGTAAATGTTCTGCAATTGCCCTCCTCGGCTATTCAACGCCATGGTGGAGTGTCGTTTGTTTTTATTTTCGACGGCAAGGAAGGATTCGAACGTCGAGACGTGAAGCTTGGTCGTTCGACATCGGAGCTTGTGGAAATCCGTGACGGTTTGTCGGACGGTGAATCCGTCGTGATCAACGGCGGGTTTGCGCTGAAGTCGGAAATGCTAAGCGAACTGATGGCGGAGTAATAAAATGATACGAGCACTTATAGATCTGGCCCTGGACAATCGGATAGTCGTATTACTCGCGGTTGTCGTGCTGGTAGGCGGCGGCCTCTGGTCGATGACCAAACTTCCAATTGATGCGGTACCGGACGTGACCAACGTCCAGGTGCAAATTCTGACAAAAGCCCCCGCGCTTGGCGCGGAGGAGATAGAGCGTTTCATCACCTTCCCGGTCGAGGCGGCCATGAATGGTGTGCCCAAAGTGGATGAGATCCGTTCGGTTTCACAATTCGGACTTTCCGCGATAACCGTGGTTTTCGAGGAGGGAACCGATATCTATTGGGCGCGCCAAATGGTTAGTGAAAGGCTGGGTGAAGCCCGAGGCAACATCCCTGAGGGTGTGGGCTCTCCGGAAATCGGGCCGATAAGCACCGGATTGGGTGAAATCTACCAATTTCAGGTTCGCTCCAAGCCAGGTTATGACCACACACCCATGCAATTGCGAGAAATCCTCGATTGGCAAATTGCATATCAATTGCGCGGCGTGCCGGGAGTAGTCGAGGTCAACACATTTGGAGGAGAACTCAAGACGTATGAGGTCCAAGTCGATCCTCAGAAGCTGCAGAATTTCAATATCCCCCTGGACCGTGTTTTCGAAGCACTACAAGAAAACAATAGCAATGCCGGCGGTGGGTATCTGGTCCATTACGACGAGCAGAGAATCGTTCGTGGCGAGGGATTGATCGGCAGCATCAGCGATATCGAGAACGTAGTTCTTCGCACGACGGATGACGGCACGCCAGTTTTCGTTCGCGATGTAGCGAAGGTCGAGTTCGCGCCCATGTTGCGGCAAGGGGCCGTAACGCGCGACGACGGGGGCGAGTGCGTGATCGGAGTGGTAATGCTTCTAGCCAGCGAGAATGCGCGAGTGGTCGTGGATCGCGTTAAAGACCGGATTGTGGATATTCAGAAAACTCTCCCGCAAGGCGTTACCATCGAAGCATTCTACGATCGAACGGATCTGGTTCGCCGGACAATCCGCACCGTCAGCACCAATCTTCTAGAAGGCGGCGTGCTGGTGGTGGTAGTGCTGCTTGTATTGCTGGGCAACTGGCGCGCCGGAATAATCGTCGCCCTGGCGGTTCCATTTTCGATGTTGGGGGCATTTGCGGGAATGCTTTGGGCGGGCTTATCCGGAAACCTCATGAGCTTGGGTGCGATCGACTTTGGATTGATCGTTGATGGGGCTGTCGTCATGGTCGAGAACCTGATCCGACGCCTCAGTGAATTTGCCCAGAAGCAAGGCAAACATGTTGAAGTCCCACTTAATCTTCTACGATCCGCATGTCATCAAGTGGCTCGTCCAGTGGTGTTCGGCGTGGGGATCATTATGTTGGTCTACTTGCCGATACTTTCGCTTCGCGGCATAGAAGGTAAGATGTTCCGTCCCATGGCGTGGACCGTCATTTTCGCGTTGGGTACCGCGCTGATTCTTACCCTAACAGTGATACCCGTATTGGCTTCCATCTTCTTGCGTCAGGGTGTTAGCGAGAAAGAAACGTTTTTGATCCGTTGGGCCAAGAAGGTCTATACGCCTATGCTGAAGGTGGCCATGGCGAAACCTGTGCCCGTCGCGCTCTGTGCCGTTGCCGTGTTCGCCGCCAGCCTTTGGATCGCAAAAGACCTGGGGGCCGTATTTGTACCGAAGCTCGACGAGGGCGCGCTTGCGATTCAAGCAATCCGTCTGCCCAGTGTATCGTTGGAATCCTCGGTTCGCATGACGGGAGACATCGAGCGAACGCTGCGTAAGTTTCAGCCGGTGGATTCGGTGATTTCGAAAACGGGGCGCCCCGAGATCGCCACCGATCCTATGACCGTAAACCTCACGGATATCATTATTAACTTAAAACCTCGTGACGAGTGGGAAGGCTACTCATCCAAAGAGGAGCTTGTCAATAAGATGCAAGCCGCTCTCGATGCCCAAACGTCCGGCAACGCTTACAGCTTCTCGCAACCCATCGAGCTGCGGGTTCAGGAGCTGATCGCCGGTGTTCGAGCGGATGTTGGAATCAGTCTCTACGGCGATGACCTGAAGACTCTTGCGGACAAGGCTGAAGAAATCGCTTCCGTGCTTGAAAGCATTCCCGGATCGGCAGATGTGGGCACTGAACAGGTTGCCGGTCTTCCTTACCTGAAGTTTAAGATCAAGCGGGATGAGCTTGCTCGTTACGGCATCAATGCGCGGGAGGTTCTCGACGTTGTTGAAGCCATTGGCGGCGTCGAAGTTGCTCAGGTATTCGAAGGGCAGCGTCGCTTCCCGTTGCAGGTTCGTATTGCTCCCAAGTGGCGAAAGAATCTAGAACAAATCAGGCAAATCAAGGTTGCCGACCCGCGGGGTCGCCAAATTCCTTTGGAGCAACTCGCCGAGTTGAAAGTCGAAGACGGCCCGGCGCAAATCAGCCGAGATTCCGTGCGGCGTCGAACGCTCATCCAGTGTAATGTTCGCGGCCGCGATCTGGCAGGTTTCGTGGCCGAGGCGCAAGCCGCGGTAGACGAACGAGTCGAATTGCCTTCCGGATGCAGTCTGACTTGGGGCGGACAGTTCAAGAATCTGCAGGATGCCAGCCAGAGACTGGCCATTGCGGTGCCCGTTGCGCTTCTTCTGATCCTTTCCCTCTTGTTCGTCACTTTCAATTCAATCCGCCTGGCGGTTCTAATATTCTTGAATGTGCCTATTGCCGCCACGGGCGGCGTTTTCGCCCTTTGGATTGCAGGTCTGCCATTCTCGATTTCGGCCGGGGTGGGATTCATTGCGTTGTTCGGCGTCGCCGTTCTCAATGGAGTGGTCTTGGTAAATTACATAGTTGAACTGCGTCAAGAAGGAAATGGCATCAAGGAAGCCGTATTCAACGGCGCCTTGACGCGTATGCGACCGGTGCTGATGACTGCATTGGTGGCGGTTCTTGGACTACTGCCCCGAGCGATTTCCACGAGTACGGGTGCCGAAGTTCAACGGCCTCTGGCTACGGTAGTCATCGGAGGTCTGATAACCTCTACGTTACTCACCCTCTTTGTTGTGCCGGCCATATACCGTTTCTTCGAACCGCAGTCGTTTGCCAAAAAGAAACAGGAGCTCAAGCTACAGGGCCAGAGAATCGACGAACCGCATGTTTCATCGAGCGGTACATCCGCCCCCGCTCCACATGTTTTAAATGCATCCCAAAAGCATGACTATGATATGCGAATGCAGAATGTGGAAAAGAATTAGTACCAAATGAAACCACTTCTAGCATCACATGCTTGATCATAGTAATAGGAAACCGTGAATATGTATCGTTATTTCACGTTTGTTATAGCCGTACTCTTTAGTGTAGCGTATTCCGTGCCTCGTGCTTGTGGAAATACCGACGGGAGCACAATTCGGTTGACCGCTGATGTTCAATCGCCAAGCAATACCCGGCCCGACCACCCCACCGAGCGGATTCCGCCCAGCGATAGTTCCGTGTTGAGGATCGTTGACCTCGAATCCATTGCAATGAGCAAAAATCCGACGATCGCTCAAGCCGTCAGACGGGTGAACGCCCTGCAAGGCAAATGCTTGCAAGTAGGTCTTTATCCAAATCCGATCATTGGTTACCAGGGCGAAGAAATCGGGGATGAAGGAGCCGCTGGACAGCAAGGTATGTTTGTCGGACAGGAAGTTGTTACCGCCGGCAAGTTGAAGCTCAACCGTACTGTAGTCAGCCATGAGATCGAGCAAGCCCGGCGGGAATTGGAAATGCAACGTCTGCGAGTAATCAACTCGGTTCGCTGCAGGGCCTACGAAGCAATCGTGGCTCAATGCACGGTCGATTTGAACGAACAACTGGTCGCAATCGGCGAGAAAGGCGTTAACGCCGCTGAAACACTGCGGCAAGCCAAGGAGGTCAGTCAGGTCGACGTGCTGCAGGCTCGCGTTGAAGCCAATTCGGCCAAGCTTGCTTTAAGCAATGCGCGTAACGATTACAATGCCGCCTGGCAACGTCTTGCGGTCGTGGTCGGTGTGCCTGACATGAAACCGACTCCTCTTGCGGATGATCTGACCGCACACGTCCCGGAATTATCATGGCGTGATACGGTAGTTCGGCTGCTGGAAGAAAGTCCGGAATTGGCGAAGGCACAATCGGGAGTAGAAAGAGCCAACTGCATGCTGGCCCGAGCGATTGCCGGGCGGAGACCGAATTTCGACGTCGAAGCCGCCGTTCGCTATAACAATCTCTCTGAAAGCACAACGGCCACGGTTGGGATTGGCGTTCCTCTGCAAATATTTGACCGCAACCAGGGCAACATCTGCAGAGCTCAAGCTGAATTATCCGTTGCCAGAAGGGAAGTTGACCGGATCGAACTGATCCTTCAAGACAAGCTGGCAATAGCGTTCAAACGCTATGCCGACGCTCGCGATCAGACCAAACAATACAAGACACAAATTCTTCCTGACGCGGAACATTCGCTGAGTCTTGTCCAGAAAGGCTACCAGGAAGGCGAGTTCGGATACCTCGAACTACTCACCACGCAGCGGACATACTTCCATGCCAGCCTTGCCTACCTGAAAAGCCTCCGCGAACTCTGGCTCAGCACGGTTGAAATTCAAGGCCTTTTACTTACCGGTGGACTCGACTCTCCCGGTGCATGATAATATATGTTTACCGGTCTACATAGACTAAATTCAGTTGTTTGTTGTTTCCGCATGCCCACAGATTGAGTAATGCCATCACCAATGTGTCGGCCCGGGTGATGGATTCGTAGTGGTCGTGCTTGGAACTGGCTTTGGGCAGGGGCGAATCTTTGGGAAAGAAAATCGTGAGCGACTTGCGGGCGAGTTGGTTGGCGCGGTCGAGGTATCGTTTTTCTCCCGTCTCGCGGTATGTCTCCACCAACAGCATGATCGCATCGCCCATGGCGCCGGGCCAGACGACGGACTTGTAATCCGGGTCGGCCTGCATATAGCGGTCGGCTGCCTGGATGAACAGCTTTCTATAACCGTCGAGCTTAACCTGACGCCAGCGGGCCAGGCATATCATGGCGACCTGGGCGTCGGTGTAGTGTCCGTAACCGGCCTCCCAAGTACGAGTGCGAGCCGAGGGTTCGAGCGTATCGGCAACTGCAGTGGATACAAAGCCGCCGTCCGCGGAACCGAGATCGTGTGGAATCTGCAGATATATCTCGTCCGTCTTTCGCGCGCATGCTTTCATTTTTTCCGCCAGTGGTTTCGGCACCAGAGCCGCGCCGGTCCAAAGGTCGATGGCCAAGGAGAGGTTGCTCTCCAGCCAGACTTTGTTGGCGGGGGCGAATTTCTTTGTGCCTTTGACGGGTATGTCGTTGGAGGGAATGGCGTGGGATTTGGGATTGCGACGAGTTTCGAAATGAGCCAGCAGGATTTCGATGGCTTCGAGAAATACTGGGTCGTAGGTCTGTTTGTAGGCATGGGCCCAGGTGTTGATGTAGAAGCCTCCGTGGCGTGGGAACTGTGCGTTCCGGTCCGGCGAATGCCGTCTGTAGCCGGCATGTCGCGAGAAGTTGCCCGTCTTATGGTCGCCTATCTGATGTTCCCATACTCCGCGCGCGAAACGAGCCGACGGTTGCGGCGCCAATTGGAAACAACGATCCGAGAGCAGCCACGGCCGGGTGTATTCGTGGTTGTCACGGGCGTAGGCAAGCATCCGGCGAAGTGGTCCATCGGGGAACTCGTGAGCGTCGGAGATGGGCTTTTCGGTGAAGAAGTCCCAGCCCATGTGTTCACCCCAGGTGAGCAAGCCCGTGGCCGGGCTTTGACAGTGTTCGAAAAACCACTTGAGCGTCTTGTCCGCCTCTTGGGCATATCGCCGATCGCCGGTGGCCGCGGTCAGTGCGTATAGAACCTGGTAAAGATTTTGGTCGTGCATGGGATTGGCGCCGCTGAGCATGCGGTCGTGGGTGCGGATGCCCCATTCGTCTCTGGACAATTCCAGCAAGTGCCGGCGAAGGTCGCCGCGGGGCACACTCATCGTTTTGCGATCCAGGGCCGCGGCGAACAGCGGCGTGTGTTCCCGGCCATAACGGTCGCGACCGTGCTCGAGCATGGCGTCGGCGAAGGCTTGCACAGTATTCAAGTAGTCCTGAGAGTTGCTGTCGTCGGCACGGGCTGGAGAGCTGAGAGTGGCGCCTGTCGCCATGACGATGGTGCTTAGCAGTACGGTGCATATAGTATTCTGGGATAGGATCATGTGGTTTGGTTCAATGCAAGAGGTGATAGTGGGTGTTAGAACGTGTTTGGGGAATGGTTGTAGACCATCCTTGGGTGCCACTGCTGGCTTGTCCAGCAGTGTTTTCCCGAGATATGTGCTCCGCACTGCTGGACAAGCCAGCAGTGGCACACATTTCAAAACATGTTCTTAGAGTAAAACAGTATGTTTTATAGCACAGCCACCCTCGGCTGTGGCTCAGCTTTTCAACTGCTTCGCGCTACCAAGTATCATGCTAGAACTTTGCCCCGGGGACGTCAAGTTCCGCTATCGGAAAAGAACATAAGGGATTCGGCGCCGACTAAAAAGTATGGCTCCTGCCACCAGTACCAGCAGTCCGGCGAGAGTTGACGGTTCAGGTACTACGGTTGCATGTTGCGGGAAGGAGTAGACTTCCTGCATGTCGGTGTCGCCTACTGCGGCTCCGACGTCGATTTGAATCACCAGTTCAGGATCGTCGGTCTGAGCCCTGATCCGGCCTATTCATCAAACAAGCCAAGCCAGTCGTCGCCCGGGTCAGTCGCCGCGAAAACAGCATCTCGCTCTTCTTCGTCATCGTCTATGTTCGCGGCGGCGATCATCCAGTGCCGGGCGAGGATCGCAACGTCGTCGTCAGTTACTTTGTTGTTGCCATTGAAATCGCGTTCACGCCAAACGGCAGCGGATTGTTTTTGCCGATTTGTGGCTACAACGCTGGCATCGGTACTTTCAATGCCGGGCAGGGATGCGGGCGTTTCGGCTGCGGTCAAAGTGGTTTGCGGTGCAACAAGATTTTCCGATCGACCTTGCCGATAGTGGCTTGAGAAAATCCCCAGGTCAGCCAAAGCGACCGTGCCCGAGCGGTCGAAGTCGGCCGCATAGGCGCAAGGATTGTCGGTGGTTATGCCCGGCTGTTCGCCGTAGACTGACGAAAAAAATGCCAGATCGCCTAGGCCAACTTGCCCATCGTTGTCGAGGTCGCACGGCACTATTTCCATCTCAGGCTCAGATGCAGATGTGGCTAAAGAAGCCATCGTGTTTGAAGTGCTGACTGCCACTGTGCCATAATTCGCTGCTAGAATACCCAGGTCAGAAACATTTACCATGCCGTCGCCGGTGAAATCGGCATCGCTCCACTCGGCACCACTGTTGATGCCATAATTCGCAGCCAGGATCCCCAGGTCAGACACGTCTACCATGCCGTCTTTATTGGCGTCGCCAGGAATCCACTCGGGAACAATACTGATACCGTAGTTCGACGCCAGAATACCCAGGTCACAGACATCCACCATGCCGTCACCGGTAAAGTCGGCATCGCCCCACTTGGCACCGCTGCTGGTACCATAATTCTTCGCCAGGATGCCCAAATCAGACACATCCACCGTGCCGTCAAGGCTTGCATCGCCCGGGATGGCTGAGGTGACAACTGAAAAATGCACAGTGAAGTCACCACCCGATTGTCCTTCCCCCGTCGGAACCGTGGTACTCGGATTGATCTCACCGTCCAACCAATTCCTCGCTACGTCCTCAAACTGACCGTTCCCGCTGTATAAGTGAAATGTATACTCGTCTTCAGTCAAGTCGCGGTAGGTTACACAGAGGGTTGATGTGTTTGAGTCATAGCTGAATTCGTCGACTGCGTAGTATCCCGACTCGATGCCCTCAAGCATCCAATCCGAAGGATCAATTTCTTCGAAAAGAAGCGATTCGTCGAACTGGAGTTCGTAGACAAGAGTTGAGCCCATGAATGTATCGCCTTCGAAAATTGATGACTCGATTATCCGAGGAGCTGTACGGTCAATAGTGTAGGACTCTGCGCCCATGAAGCAGCAATCCAACGGATCGCCATCTTGATCTGTTATAGTGCCGTTCTCAATGACGTCCAACCGAATGGTGCCGTCTCCGCTTCCAGTAGCGACCGTCACTGTGTAGACGGTACTCGAATCATCGTATGGTAGAACGCTTGCTATGTGAGTATCAGTCATTTCACCTTGCACAAATAGAGTGAAATCGTAAGCATCTACACCACTCACTTCTTCGCTAAACGTGACGGTATAGTCCACACTTGAGGCGTTGGTCGGATCTTGTCCCGCACGGGCAATACTAATAACAGTCGGATGTGTTACAACACCAAAGTAGATGCCGTATTCGTCGACTTCAAATTCATAGACATGGCCGTTGACATACAATCTGGTTATGTATCCAAGATTGTTTCGTTGCAGGTTAGCGTACGAAACGTTCCATATGGCCTCACCATCGCCCGCATCAATGTCAAACATGGGAATCCTGTTCATCCCGATGGAGAGAAAGTCGAGAAATGTCAAGACTTCAGAAAGATTGGATGTGTATCCCCGACCGAAACGGTCGACAGCACCAATAATCCGCCCTTCGGAGTCCACCCAATGCTGATTGGCCTGTGTGGCAAGTGATTCTTGCGGATTTTCGAGGAACCAATCAATACTGCCTCGCATGAAACTCGGATGTCTGAAGTCAGCTCCCGTGCCAATCGTCCAGTAGTTGTCCCAAGCTTCATCCCACGTCTGTGTACCCGGATTCCAAAGGCCGGTTTGTTCGAAGTGATCTTTTGTGGCATTCCAATCGATCCAGCCGTCAGCAGCAGCAACGACATCTGTCCCTGCCGCCAAAACGAGTATCTGTCCCCAACGTCGCTGCAAGTCTGAATTGGCTCGACTTCGAACGTATCCATCGAGAGAATGGGTGGCCTCATGACCCACGACAAACGTGAAAATGTCACCATAGTTATTCGCTTCCGATTTGACTGCAAGAATTGCGTCATTGAGGTCAGTAGCCCATTCATTGGAGGCGGATCCCACCGCATTGCTGAATGTGTTTTTCCAACCATCGAACCCGTCGACAATCCCATCGCTACCGTCGCCGAAGAAATGGTCAATCGTCAAGATGTTATCGGGGTAGTTCTGCCTTGGATGTGTCGCAAAGAAGTGACAAAGGGATTCGAGTTGCCCTTGGCTGCATTGGACGTTGTCACCCACGACAATGCCCCACTCCAGAAAAATCTCGCGGTGAAGACCCGTCATACCGAAGACGTCGGCCACGTTCTCTCGGTGGTTCGGCGTATCAGGCAACATGTGGTGCAGGATCATGATGTCTTGCGCCACGATACTCGGCACCGTGTGGTAGATGCCAGTATCCAGTTGCTGTAGACGCAGGAACGCATACTTGCTTACGTGGGTAGCAAACTCGTCATACATCTGTTGCCGCTCGCCGAGTGTCATAACCCGCATCAGGTTGATGATCCCTTGCGTCGCATTCCTCATCTGGGTGAGCAACTCCCCGCCGTTGGCCCAAAGCATGGTGCCCAGATCGTTCGGATGGGCATCATAGATAGTCTCGATATCTGAAATATAATCAGTAATAGAACACGGACAACCGTAAGCGATATACACATTTTCTCCGGAGTGCCCACCGGTAATCATGTCGAGCACGCCGTCGTTATTAAAATCGGCAAAGTCGACAATAGCACCATCGCACAATGCATGGAAGTTGACATTGCTGCCACCGGTGTCGGTTACAGAAAACACGCCGCTGGGAGTGTCGTTGAGCACGCCATCATACTGCGCAGGATCCAGCCAGTAGCGAATCTCTCCCCAGTTGAAGGCACGTATAAGGTCTACCGTTCCGTTGTTCGAAATATCCATCAATCGCGGATAGACATTGTAGGCTTCATTAAGGATCGTTATGCCGTTGGTACTCATGGTTGGTGACGTTGCTGTGCCCAGGTTCAGAAAAACCTGAGCATCACCCGCAAAGGTACCCACCACGATGTCCGGAAGACCGTCGTTGTTCCAGTCGCCAATGTCGAATCGCTTGTCGGCCAAAACCATGTCACTGCCGGTCGTGTCTTGCAGGTATGTCGGCACAGCATAGACGGGCACTTGGCCGGCGGAAGACGTATTTGCGTACACACGGACCTTATTCTGCGAATCGACAACCATCAGATCGGTTACCCCATCGCCCGTCATGTCGGCCAGTGCGATTGGTGCCTGGTCAGTACCGCTGGAAATGACCACGCCATTAGCCAATACCCGAACGCCCGTATCAAACGCGGGAACTTGATTCGTTCCGATATTCCGATAGAGCCAGATCGATCCCTCCGCACCAACCAATAAATCCATCAGATCATCCTGGTCCCAATCAATCGCTCGGGGCACTTGCCAAGAATTCAGAATGATGGACAATTCATTTGCTTCAACTGCCTGAAAATCGACGTAGTCGTTTGTCACGGGGAAGGGTGAGGTGAGACGTATGCCCGCCTCGAATAGTGGTGTCTGCGAGTCTCCGACATTGTGATACATCCATACGTTCCCTTCACCACCAAAAAGCAGATCTTCAAGCCCGTCACCGTCCCAGTCGGCTGCTCTGGGAACACGCAGCGAGTCGATGGCTATCGGACTTCCATCGGTGTTAATCACTGCAAGATTTTCGAATTCGGCAGTGAAATTCGAAGTGTCTACTGTGGCTTGCACTCTTAAGGACATGACCGCTACACTGAATCCACCCCGACCGTCTTCGATCGTCACTTCGAAGCTGTCTGAGCCTGTAAAATCGGTGTTCGCAGTATACACAAACGTACCATCTCCATTGTCGGTGGCAGTGCCGTGGACAGGTGGCGTGAAGCTGACAACCCGAAGCGAATCGTTTTCAACATCGAACGCGCCGAGCAACATACTTGGTGTGATCGAGGGCTCGCCGCTGATCGCCTCTGCCGATACATACGAGGCCTTCGGTGCGTAGTTGTCGCACAATTGCTCGACCATTTCCCTATCTATTATGCGGTCGAATACATAAATCTGATCAAGGACACCTTGAAAGAAACGGTGACTGCCCGTCGAGTCTTCGATGCGTCCAAGACTCGTGAAGGAAGTGGTTACGGTCCCGGCCGGGCCAACACCAGAATTGGAAAGCTCGCCATCGACATATACTTTTGCTGCGCCACTGTCCGCATCGCGAGTGAAGACAATGAAATGCCACCGTCCGTCGTTGATTGGTTGCAATGTCCGGACAGTCAGCGTGTCACCAACCGACAGCGACATCCTCCCGACATCGTCCAGCCAACCCCATTGAATGCCATCATTCTCAGTATTCGAATAGCCGGCAATACCGGGCGAAGTGCCGGCTGTGCTCCCACCAACTTGGCTGGTCTGTATCCATAATGCAAGGCTGGACGTGTTGCTCAAGATGGCATCCAAATCGCAGGCCACACTGAGATAGTCATCTGTGCCGTCAAACACCAGGGAGGTGAATTGCTGGCCCGACACCCAGGATTCAGCTTCCATGTTCATCAATGTTGCATGACCAGTACCGACAGCGTCGTTGGCAGTAGATACAGAGCAGACACTCTCAAACGCGTTGTCATGCCAATCTGGTCCTTCATCCAAGTTCCAATGATGTGCCAGTCCGGTGACCACCGAACTTAACACCCGTCTGGCTTCCAACGATTCGAATTGCAATCTTCGCTGGTATACAGACGCTCTTCGCAAACAAGTTGATGTAAACGAATGGCCCTGGTCTTTCGAAATAGAAGTTCCCTTGCAAGCAAATCGACTAGCAGACATCGCACTACTTTTTTGAGGTGGTAAATTATTTTGTCTACGGCAATTACTTCTTTGTTGTTGGAGCGAGTACCAAATTCAAAAAACGTCGCCGCATGATCTCGCCCTTCCGATCAAATCAGAATATCCACAACCAGCCGAACAGCGAAGCACAGAATTGTTCCATCCAGACGATACCCTACACGCTCTACGATTGTACTTGCAACAAGATCAACAATCAATAACACCCTATCGAGGGAGGTTGCCTTCAGATGAGGACAGCTATCGCCATAAGGCCTAGCAGGCCGGCTAGGGATGGTTGGGGATAACGGTGACGGCAAAATGCAAGCGCAGCTGGTCCATCTGACTAGCAAGCAACTCGGACAAGTTGGCTTCCGGCAGATGGAATGCTTCAGTTAGGTCAATCTTAGAGATCGCCGACTTCTTCGAAGAGCGCGTCGACGAAGGGTTCGGGTTGGAAGAGGGCTAGGTCGTCGGGTTGTTCGCCCACGCCTACGTACTTTACGGGCAGTCCGACCTGGCTGCGGATGGCTACGACCACGCCGCCTTTGGCCGTGCCGTCTAGTTTGGCCAGCACTATGCCCGTGCATTTGACGGCGTCGGTGAAGTGTTTTGCCTGGGAAATACCGTTCTGTCCGGTAGTTGCATCGAGCACGAGAATGACTTCGTGTGGCGCTTCGGGTATCTGTTTGCCCAGTACGCGGTGTATTTTTTCGAGTTCCTGCATGAGGTTTTGCTGCGTCTGCAGGCGGCCGGCCGTGTCGACGATGCAGATATCGGCGCCGGTTTCAACGGCTTTGGCGACCGTTTGATGGGCGACGCTGGCCGGGTCGCTGCCCGAGGCGCCGGTAACGATCTCGGCTCCGAGGCGTTTCGACCAGATGGTCAACTGTTCGACAGCCGCGGCGCGGAAGGTATCGGCCGCGCCGAGCACGACTTTCTTGCCGTCGTCGATGAACATCTTCGTCAGTTTGGCGATCGAGGTGGTTTTGCCACAGCCGTTGACGCCGGCCACCATGATCACAGTCGGTCCGCTTTTGGCGAAATCGATGGGCGCGGCCGGTTGGGCCATGAGTTCCTTGAGCTTGCTCTTGACGGTCTCCAGCACGTCGGACATCTCGGCCACGCGGCCTCGATAAATGCCTCTGACCTCCTCGACCGTCTCATCGCCGGCCTGTACGCCCATATCGGTTTTGATGAGGGCACCGAACAGTTCGTCGAGGAACTCGTCGTCGACCAGCCGTCCCTCCGACTTGAAGATGTCGCGGATGTCGGTTTTTAGGAGATTGGTGGTCTTCTTGAGACCCTGTTTGAATTTATCGAGAAGGCCCATGATGGTTTATTGCTTTATAGGTTGAGGGGGGTGTTAGTGTGGAATGTAGAATTAGGAAATGCGAATGAAGAATGAATTAAGAATTCTCAAATGATTAAATGTTCTAAGTTTTTCTACTTTGGATGTGTCATGAGTTCCTTGAGCTTGCTTTTGACCGTTTTCAACACATCAGACATTTCGGTTATGCGGCCGTAGTAGATACTGCGGATCTCTTCGACAGTCTCGTCGGCGACTTGTACACCCATGTCGGTTTTGATGGGTGCATTGTAAAGCTCGCCGAGAAATTCGTCCTCGACCAGACGACCTTCCGACTTGAAGATATCACGGATATCGGTCTTAAGTAGGTTCGTGGTTTTCGTTAGGCTTTGTTTGAATTTGTCGAGGCTGTTCATGTTATTCTGGATGGTTAAAATGTCGAATTAAGAAGCCCGAATGAAGAAAGAATTCGGAATGAATAAATGTCGAAAGGCCCCAGCACACACAGCAACACAAAACCTTGACATTCGTCATTCTACATTCCTAATTCTTTCCTCATTCTGATTTCGACATTCGACATTCGACATTCCTATCCTCTGCCCTCTAACCTCTATACCTATTTCCGCTCTTTCAAACGCTGCATCTTATCATGCAGGCTTTCGATTCGGGGTTTTTCGGCTGGTGGTTCGGGGTGTTGAGGTGCTTCACCGACAACAACTTTTTCTTTTCCTGGCATGAGTTTGTCGAGGATGCCGTTTACGAAGGCGGCCGACTGGGCCGTGCCGTAGCGTTTGGCCAGTTCGATGGCTTCGTCGACTGCCACGGGGTCGGGCGTGTCGGTGAAGAGGATCTCGTAGGCGCCTATCCGCAAGGCGTTGCGGTCGGTAGCCGCCATGCGGGCGACGCTCCAATTATCGGCCGTGCCACCAAGCCGCACGTCGATCTCCGGTCGATTGCGGCGCACGCCGGCCAGCAAGTCCGTGGCGAACCGGCGCAGTTCGTCGTTATCGATGCGCCGCGCAAGTAGATCCTCGCCCACCGAGGGGCTGACCTTGGGATTCAGATCGTCCTGGTAGAGGATCTGAAAAACGACTTCTCTGGCTTTACTACGACGGGGCATTTTGAGGTTTCAGGTGTGAGGTGTGAGGTGTGAGCGGAATGGCGCTAGCCACCGGTCTCGTTAAGGTGAGTGTTGCCTTACTATGCCGGCGGCTAGCGCTGTGCCGCTCAATCCATTGCACATTCTTAATTCTTTCCTCATTCTGATTTCGACATTCGACATTTCCGCCCTCTACCCTCTATCCTCTAACTTAGCCATCAAACTCACCATCACCAAGGCCGCCTGGGCACATTCGCCACCCTTGTTGCCGATGCGACTGTCTTCGGTGTCCTTGCCGCGAGTGGCCGTTTCGACGCCCGCGCGGGCCTGGGCTTGCTCGAGCGTGTTGCAAGTTAGAACGCCGAAGATAATTGGCATGGAATTCAGTACGCCTAGTTCGGCCAGCGTGAGGCTCACGGCGCGATTGATGTGCTGATCATGCGTCGTCTCGCCACGGATCACGGCCCCCAGGCAGATCACGGCCGCGTAATCGCCTGTCTCGACCAGCTTGGCGGTCACCGTGGGGATCTCGAACGCGCCCGGCACCCACACCACGTCGATCCGCTCGTCGTCGACACCGTGCTCGGTCAGTGTCTTAAGCGCCCCGTCGAGTAGCCCGCGGGTAATAGTCTCATTAAATCGGGCGACTACAACGGCAAACCGCCCCGTCGTGTCGTCCATATTTCCTTCATATATTTTAGGCACTATATATCCTGGTTGATTTGTTCTATTCTATCTTCTGTCCTCTATCCTCTGTCCTCTCTCTACTTCATATTCATGCTCATCAGAAATTCCGCATTGGTCTTGGTCTTCTTCAGACGCGTAACCAGCAGTTCCATGGCCTCGGGCGGGTTCATCTCGTTGAGCACGCGTCGCAAAGCGCACACGCGGCGATGTTCCTCGGGATCCATGAGCATTTCTTCGCGGCGGGTGCCGGAACCGTTGATGTCGATGGCCGGCCAGATGCGCTTATCGACCAGCCGCCGGTCGAGGACGACTTCCAAATTACCGGTGCCCTTGAACTCTTCGAAAATCACGTCGTCCATCTTGCTGCCCGTATCGATTAACGCCGTGGCCAAGATCGTCAGCGAACCGCCCTCTTCTACCTTGCGCGCCGAGCCGAAGAATCGCTTGGGACGTTGCAAGGCGTTGGCGTCCACGCCGCCGGAAAGGATCTTACCCGAATGAGGACACTCCGCGTTCCAAGCTCGCGCCAGTCGGGTGATGGAGTCGAGGAAGATCAACACGTTGTGGCCGAATTCCACCATGCGTTTGGCTTTTTCCAGGACCATATCGGCTACTTGGATATGCCGCGAGGCCGACTCGTCGAATGTCGAACTGATAACTTCGCAGTTTTTGCCCTTGACCTGTCGTTCCATGTCGGTAACTTCTTCGGGACGTTCGTCGATCAGCAGCATGAACACGTAGAGGTCGGGATAGGTTGCCAGGGCCGCGCGGGCCATCTTCTGCAATAGAATGGTTTTGCCCGCCCGTGGTGGACTCACAATCAGACCGCGTTGTCCGAATCCGACCGGTACGATCAGGTCCACCACGCGCATGTCGGTGTCGGGATCCTTCTTGGCCTCCATCACGATCCGCTCGTCGGGGTGCAGCGGGGTGAGATCGTCGAAAAACACCTTCTTCGACAGCGAATTGGGGTCTTGATAGTTGACGGCCTCGACCCGCAGAAGCGCGAAGTAGCGTTCGTTTTCCTTGGGTGGGCGAATCTGGCCCGAAACCGTGGCGCCGGTACGAAGCCCGAAGCGGCGTATCTGGCTGGGCGAAACGTATATGTCATCGGGACAGGAAAGGTAGTGGTAATCGGGGCTGCGCAAAAAGCCGAATCCATCGGGTAGAATTTCCAACGTGCCCTCGCCGAACATCAGCCCGTTGAGTTTGACACGTTCCTTGAGGATGCGGAAAATCAGTTCCTGCTTCTTCTCGCCCTGATAATCCGTCAGGTTTTCCTTCCGAGCCTCTTCGATAAGCTCGGGCATGGTCATACGCTGCAACTCGGCGATGTGTGTATCGTCCGATTGTTTGACCTGCTCGTATTTGGCATCGGCCGCTTCACCTTTGGACATTCTTGAGCTACGCTCTCGTGCCAGTTCTTCGGCCAACGAAAGGGGCTCGCTCCGTTCGTCAAAGGTGCTCGACGGATTGCCCGGTGTCACGGACGAATTCGGATCTCTAGTTGCCATGTTCTCACTCCTGAAAAGTCTAACTAATACGACACATGGAACGTGTCGATGGAAGGTTGTCGTGTATTACCTCACAGCTGATATGGTCGAGGTAAAATCTTTGGTATCTACCACGAAAGGGGATAACGTGGCAGCAAAAGGCGGTTGCCTGGGAAAGATTAAACGATAAGGGTATGCACCCAACGCTCGATTTGAGCCTTGGTCGACTCCGGGGACCCGGAGTTGTCTATTGTCACATCGGCTTTGTCCCGCTTGGAGTCCAGGGAATCCTGGGCGCCCTCACGAGCCGCAAAATCTTCCTCGTTCCAACCCCTGGATCGTGCCCGAGCCATTCGTATCTCTCTGGGCGAATCCACATAAATAATAGTGTTACAAAAATCGTCCAAACCGGCTTCCAGTAACAGCGGCGCGTCCAGCACCACCATCTTCCGGCCTTCGGCAGCCAGCTCCCGGGTTCGCCGCTCAATTAAACGGCAGATTTCCGGATGTGTGAGCTCTTCAAGGTATTTTCTTTCTTTCGGACCCTGCGGTGGTGGGGCAAACACGATTCGCGCCAGCCGTCGACGATCTATTCGTCCGTCTGGACCGAATATTTCATCCCCCCATCGGCGCCGTGCGGCTGTTTTGATCTCCTCTCCGCGCAATACTTCGTGGCCGATCACGTCGGCCTCTAAAACCACCGCGCCAAGCTCGCGCAATTGCTCGGCAACCAAACTCTTGCCACTGGCGACACCGCCGACAATCCCGATTATATGCATCCCATTTCTCAACGGGCAGTATTTTTCTGGGGGCAAATGCGATTCAACCGCTTTTGAGCGGCCTCACATCGGCCCAATTTTTCCCGGCCTTAACATCGACTTTCAGTGGGACATCTAGCAATTCGCCGCTAACCATCTCCTCACGCACCAACTTCACTAGGTAATCGAGTTCGTCGGGCGGTACCTCAAAAACCAGTTCGTCGTGGATCTGCAACAGCATGCGGACTCGCATGTCTTCGCGCCGCATACGACGATGAATATCCACCATAGATTGTTTAATTAAATCCGCCGCCGAACCTTGGATGACGGTGTTGATTGCTGTCCGTTCGGCCAAGTTCCGTTGCCGACCGGCATCTGGACGAATGCCTTGGATTGTGCGCCGACGACCTAAGATAGTACTAACATACCCATTTCGGCGGCATTCCGCTAGCGTTTTAGACATGAATTTCTCGATGCCCGGATACCCAGCAAAATACTCATCAATGAACCTGTCGGCCTCTTCACGTTCGATTCCAAGTTGTTTAGAGAGTCCAAAGCCGCTCTGGCCGTAAATAACACCGAAATTTACTGCTTTTGCCTGTCGCCGCATCTCACTGGTCACTTCTTCGGGGGGTACATCATTAACTAAGCTGGCCACTCGGGTATGAATATCTTCGTCGTTGGCAAATGCCGCACGGAGTTGCTCATCTTCCGAAAAATGAGCTAGCACTCGTAGTTCAATTTGCGAATAGTCGGCTGCCAGCAACACCCAGTCCGGCTCGCCGGGTACGAAGGCCGAACGGATTTCTCGCCCTTCGTTTGTGCGGATGGGAATGTTCTGCAGGTTGGGATCGCTGGAACTCAGCCGCCCGGTAGCTGTAACAACCTGGTTGAAAGATGCGTGGACGCGGCCGGTTTGGGGGTGGATCATCTCGGGCAAGGCATCGACATAAGTATTTTTCAGCTTGGAGTATTGCCGGTATTCGATGATCTTTGCCGGCAGAGGATGATCGTTAGCCAGTTCGGCCAGCACCTCGGCATCGGTACTGGGCCCGGTTTTAGTTTTTTTAATGACCGGCAATCCCTGCTCGGTAAAAAGGATTTCCTGCAATTGTTTTGGCGAGGCGATATTGAATTCCCGTCCGGCCAATTCGAATATCTCGGCTTGCAGGGTTTCAATTCTCCGGCCGTACTGTTCGCTCAAGGTTTCCAATCGCTTACGATCGACCTTGATGCCGTTGTATTCCATTTCGGCCAGCACATCCACCAGCGGCAGTTCCAACTCGACGAGCAAATCTTCAAGTCCCTCGTCGCGAAGCCCCTCGAGCAGAATCGGCCTTAATAAGAGCGGCACCAGTGCGTCTTCACCGGCATAGTCGACCACCGCGGCCACCGGAACTTCGTCCATGCGCTTCTGTTTTTTCCCCTTTCCGATCAGTTCGTCAATTTTTGTTGTGGTATGCTTGAGGTAACGCTTGGCCAGATCGTCGATCCCATGGTTTCGCTGCCCGGCTTCGAGCAAATAATCAGCCAACATAGTGTCGAAAGCGACACCGGCCATTTGTATCCCGGTTTCCTCCGTGGAGTCTATTTGTGGTTGGGCGGATCGCAGCACGATCATGTCGTACTTGAGGTTCTGGCCCACCTTTTCGATGTCGGGATCTTCCAATACAGGTCGCAAGGCGGCCAGCGTCTGGTCGGGATTCAAGCAGGGCTCGCCCGCCGGAGCGCGGACCGGTACGTACCAGGCCTCGTTATCCTTCCAGGCGAAACTGTAGCCCACGATTTCAGCCCAACGAGGCCATACACTGGTCGTCTCGGTGTCGATGGAGATGCGATCCTGAGAGATCATTTCGTTCACCAGTTCGGCGAGCGCCTGGGGCGTGCCGACCAGGTGATACACGGCGTTGACCTCGGCCGGTTCGTCGGGCGACGAACCGGTCAGCGCGTCTAGTTGATCTCCCAGGCGCCGGAAACCGTACTCGTCGAAAATCTCTTGCAAAGCCGGACGATTGACAGCGCAAACTTCGGCGGACACCCAATCCACGTCCACATCCACGTTGGCGTTGAGCTTGACCAGGCGGCGGCTGAGCATGGCCATCTCGCGGCCCTCGAGTAAATTTTGCCGGCGTTTATCGCCAGAGACTTCGCCGGCATTGTCCAGAACGCCTTCCAGTGTTTTATATTTACCCAACAGCTCGCGGGCGATCTTGGGGCCGATCAGCGGTATGCCCGGCACATTGTCTACCGAGTCGCCCACAAGCGACTGAAAATCAACTACCTGACCCGGCCGAATACCCCAGTCCTGGGCCAGCGAGTCGGCGTCATACATCTGGTCCTTGCGGATACTGAAAATCCGAACGTTGTCGGTTATCAATTGGCGGCAGTCCTTGTCGCTGGTGACCAGAACACATTGGCCGCCGTTTTCTTCGACACGTCGGGCAATGGTCGCCAGGATGTCGTCAGCCTCGAAACCTTCGCGGCCAATAACCGGAATGCCCAATACTTCGAAAACTTTGTGTATGATAGGTATCTGTGAAACCAGATCCTCCGGCATGGCCGCCCGCTGGATCTTGTAGCGATCGTAAATGTCGTGGCGAAACGTCTTGCCCGGCAGATCCACGGCGGCGATAAGATAGTCGGGCTTATGCGCGGCCAGCAGTCCCAACACATCTCGGAGGATGCCGAAAACGGCCTGAACCGGTTCACCCGCCGGGCTGGTCATTTCCGGCAAGGCGTGGAAAACCTGATACAAAAGTGAATGGGTATCCAAAACCCAAACCGTTTGGCCTTCGAGAGATTCGGGCTGTTTTTTCGATTCGGTCTCGGCTTTTGATTCAGATTGGGCTACAGAATCGCAAGCTCCCTCATCCGAGGGTTCCATTCCTGGAAGCATCCGCTGATCGGATCGATCGGCCATCGAAAATCCCTGCGTCTTTATTTATCTAGATATTTGGAAGAGTCTACACCCCCATCGTAGCAGGTGGCGAAAAAACCGGGTAGTCCCCGTAAATTCTGAGCGGCACATCGCTAGCCGCTGGCCAAAGCTAATCCGACGAGCCGTTTGCGAGCACCTTGCCAATCACTGGGCCGGTGGCTAGCGTCATACCGCTCACCCCCCCACGGTTAATCATTTAAGTTATACCATTGGTGGCAATGGGGCTGTGGGGGACATTTAGGGGGTTTGCCCAGTCCAGGGGGGGTTTTTCGTTGACAGTAGTATTGCGCCTGTTTAGAATCGACGTAAGGCCGTTTAGTTAAATGGCATACATTCGTCTTCTTTGGAAGAGGCACTTCTCCTTTAGGAACAATCTGCGACCTCAACGTGTTTACCCGGCCGAAACCCACCGGCCGTGAGAAACCGTTGCCGGTAAGGAGCGTATTGAATATGGCCCGCGAAAACCAAGGTCTCCAAATCGCCTTGATCGTATTTGTGATCACCACGATTCTCTTCGGTGTGATGGCGTTTGTGTTTTATCGCAGTTCGGACCAGATGGCCGCAAAGGCCAAGGCAACCGACGAATCGGCCAAGCGAGCCGAGAACGCCCTGCGCGAGATGACCAAGGACATGGAGGAGGTCAAGGGGATGATCGGTGTCGCTGAAACCGACGATATGGCTCGCATTCGTGAACAGTCGGCCGCCGACATGCAAAAATACGCCGCGACGTACCCAGAAGATACTCGAAACTACCGGGGTACGTTGAAAGAGATGTTCAAAGCGCTGCAGGGAAAGAACCAGTTGCTCGACGACCAGTTGCAAGAAGTGAACACGCTCACGGCCTTCAACCAGGAACGCGAAGGCGTCCGTCAAAAACAAATTAAAGCTTTTGACGATGCCGCCAAGGCCGCCGGCACGGAGAAAGACCAAGAGATCTCGAAATTCAACGAGGATCGCGACCGCATGAAAGACGATGCCGGCAAGATCGCCG
>JAFGTN010000344.1 GCA_016934075.1 Pirellulales bacterium | reverse complement strand
GCCCAAGGCGGCGTGCATTACCATGGCGTTGCGAATTGCTGTATCGGTGAGGATGTCCGCCAGTTTGGCTCCCCGCGACTGCATGGCAATAAGCGCCTTGGCGCTGCGCCGCGCGATATCCAGCCAGATCGGCTGCCCCGAAGGGGCCAAAGCCGAATGCGGCAAGGCCAGCCCCATGGTTTCGGTCAGAACCTGCCCAGTCGAGGCCGTGCCCAAAAACTGGCAACCGCCGCCGGCCGAGGCGCATGACCGGCAGGCCTGCACCGATGCTTCTTCCAGGCCGATTTCACCTTGAACGTATTTGGCGCCCAGGGGTATGGTCTTGCCGTTGTCTTCGCCCACGGTGGCTGGCAATGTCGAGCCGCCCAATATAACCACAGAAGGAAGATGCCCGAAAGCGCCCAGCGCCATCAGCATGGCGGGCGTTCCCTTGTCGCAACTGACCGCGCCCAGCAAGCCGCTGGCAGTGGGGAGACAACGAATCTGCCGGCGAAAGACGGTGGCCATATCGTTGCGATTGGCGAGGATGTCGAACATGCCGGGCGTGCCCTGCGTGCGGCCGTCGCAGGGATCGGTGCAATAGGATGCATAGGGCAGGTACCCGGCACGCTTGATCTCCTCGGCGGCTGCCCGCACCGCCATACCCAACTCATAATGCCCCGTGTGCTGTCCCAAGGCCACGGGCGAGCCGTCCTCGCCACGCATGCCGCCGAGCGTGCTGAGCAAGAGGAATTGCCGCCGGTCGACTTCCTCGGCCTTCCAGCCCATGCCGGCATCTTCCATCATGCCAAACAGGTCACCGCCGGGCCGGTGCCGCAGAATCTCGTCCGTAAATGGCAACTTTCCTTGCGGCCCAGCCGCGTGGCTGACCACGTTGTAGATTTCCGCGTCTTTGCAATCGAGAATTTCGTCCAGTGAGAAGTCGCTTGAAGAATCCATTTGATGATCCATTTGAAGATTAATATCCAAGATTGTGAATAAATCACGATCTTTTGAAACTGTTATATATGTCTGCGGCGTACCGCTATTCAGGCATTAGTATATCAGGCAGATATTGAAGTTGCCATGCGTGATCACCATGTCCTTGCCAATCTTCGGCCTTCGGCCCCCAGACACCAGACTATGCAGAAATACATACAAATAGTATTATTACCAATATTGGGAGGCTACAAATTGATAGTAGACTGGCGGGAAGTGAATAAACATATGTTGGAAATAACCGTAAATCTTAAAGGAAAAACCGCACTGGTGACCGGCGGCAGCCGGGGGATCGGCCGCGCGATCGCCGAGTCGCTGGGTCGCTGTGGTGTAAAAGTTGTGGTCAACTATCATTCAAACGCCGAGGCCGCCGATGAAACGGTGGCGGTGATCGAAGCCGCCGGCTCGCGGGCATGGCCCGTACGGGCGGACGTCTCGTGCAAACAGGAAGTCGACCGGCTCTTCGAAGAGGTGCGACGCTATGTGGGCGATCGACTCGACATACTTGTCAACAACGCCGGCGGCCCCGGCGAGCTGACCCCTATCGACAGTATGACCGAAGAGTCATGGGATCGCTGCATGGCCGTGAATCTAAAGAGCGTTTTCCTCTGTACGCAGGCGGCTTCAGCAATGTTGCCCGACGAGTCGGGGCGAATCATCAACGTGACCTCTATCTCGGCCCGAAGCGGTGGTGGTATCGGCGGCGCGCATTACTCGGCCGCCAAGGCCGGCGTGAGCAATTTTACCCGCGCCTGCGCCAAGGAGTTCGCAGCTCGTAAAATCACCGTCAACGGCATTGCTCCGGGCGTTATCTACACGGACATCCATAAGAACATGACCACCAAATCGCAACTTGAGGAACTCCGCCGTCGCATACCTTTGGGCTATGTCGGCCAGGCCAAGGATGTTGCCGGCGGTGTCCTGTTTCTCTGCAGCAGTCAGGCTGAATACATCACCGGCGAAATTATTGAGATCAACGGTGGAATGTTGATGAATTAGCAGTCCTGCTGCCAGGTTAACTTGTGATTGCTTGGCACGCGAACCAGGTAATGCATAACAATAGCAATAATCGATTAATCCCGCGGCCTATCGTGCATGCACCCTTCTGAAAAACACACTACTTTCAAGAAAACGACGCGCAGTTTCAAGCTAGAACGCGTATAATGCATAGATGTTGTAAGTCTTATCCGGGGCACGGACGAAAAGGGCAACTATTCCCCGAAAGTTCGGATTGTGAGTGGCAAACGTTCTCCCGGCTTCACGCTAGTGGAGCTTCTGGTGGTTATCGCCATCATCGGAATTCTGATTGCGCTATTGCTACCGGCCGTGCAAGCCGCGCGCGAAGCGGCAAGACGGGCCACTTGCACAAACAACATGAAGCAGATCGGCCTGGCTTTGCATGGCTATACAACCGCGCTGGAGACTTTCCCGCCCAGCAGCACCAGCGCCGGAGACGAAAGTGAATGGTACGGCGATCCCCTGAAATTGCATATCCATAGTTGGCGCAGCCTGATCCTGCCGTTCATGGAGTTATCCACGCTCCACGACCAGATCGATTTCTCCGTATCATCACTGGCAAAGGCTAACGAACCTGCCGCTTCACAGATCATCGACAGCTATCGTTGCCCTTCGTACACAGGTCCGGATTTCAGTACGGATCCTCATTTCACACGCTACTCCGCGACCTATGCAATCGCGAACTATGTGGCCATGGGTGCGACGAACGAAGATATCATCGGCGTTCCGGCAAAGGCCGACGGCATCATATATCCATTGTCTCATATTCGTCCGGCTGACGTCAGCGACGGTCTCAGCCACACGATGGTGGTAGCGGAAACCCGTGAAGAAAAAATGATGGTATGGATTCACGGCGGTACTTCGGCAATCATCTCATCGATAGCCGCTATCTCCAACCAGACACCTGTCAACTACGCTCCCTATTACACCAACCCCTTCTGCAAGTACGGCCCTTCCGGTGAACACCCCGGCGGAGCCATGCATCTGATGGGCGATGGTTCTGTCCGATTTATCACGGAAGAAATTCCGCTGAAAACCTATATAGCTTTGTGCACCCGTAACGGGGGCGAAACGATCGTAGAAAAAGATTTGGATTGAACCGCGTAGAAAAAAAAATGGCTCATCCGAATCTTGCATACGTGGTACGTTATGCCCACAACAGAAAGTGTATTATCCACTCATGCCCGCTTGTGACTTTTCTGTCAGGTCAGGTCCTTCGGCATTCAAAGCGGCAATTTCGGCCGCCAAATTTTCGCCGGTCAGATCATCAAAGCTTCCATCGTCAAAAGCACCGTCGGGCGCTTCGCTCCAGGTGGCGCGTTCCGCCTTGGGCGTGGTCAATTGATAATAGACGGAATACATGGCCGGTACCATCACCAGCACCATCACAGTAGCGAACACAAGACCAAAGCAAAGGCTCACGGCCATGGGAATCAGTACCTGGGCTTGCATGGATTTTTCCAGCAAAATCGGTAGCAGACCGCCGATGGTGGTCAGCGAAGTCAGCAGGACCGGCCGGAAACGACGCCGGCCCGTATCCAAAAGCGCTTCACGCAATGGCATGCCGGCGGCAATCCGGTGGTTGATAAAATCGATCAACACGATCGAATCGTTGACCACCACGCCCGTCAAGGCCACCAGCCCGAAAAGGCTGAAAAGCGTTAATTCAAGCCCCATTACAAGGTGTCCCACAATCGCGCCGATGGCTCCGAAGGGGATGATTAACATTATCAGGATGGGTTGCAAATACGACTTGAACTGATAGGTCAATAGCCCGAACATGGCCACAAGCGCCATCATCAGCCCAATAAACAACCCGCCCACCGACTCATTTGTGTCCTCCTCCCTGCCACCCCAATGCACTTTCACCGCCGGGTAGTCGGCCAGGATCTTGGGCACGATCTTGGTTTTCATAAGCTCGGTGACTTTTCTAGCATTGGTCAACTTTTCGTTAATATCGGCCGTGACCTTCAAAGATCGCAACTGGTCGAGCCGATGGATGGTGGAAAAGCCCCGCTGCACATCGACATCGGCAAGCTCCGAAAGCGGCCGCTCGGGCATGGCGGTGGCGCCTTTTCGCAAGTGTTCGAAATTGCCGCCGCGGCGGGTGGCTGCCGTGGGCGTGCGCACGCGGATGTTATCGAAGTTGGCCAGGGAGTTACGTTCTTCCAGCGGATAGCGGACCATCAGCTTGACTTCGTGTCGGCCGCGCTGCAGGCGCATCACCTCCTGTCCGTAGTACGACGCGCGGACCGTCTCGGCCAGGTCGGCCACCGTGTTTCCCAGCGCCTTGGCCTCGTCCTTGACTTTCACCTGGAACTCCCACTTTCCGGGTCGCGAATCGTCTGTAATGTCGAATACGCCTGGCATCTTGGCCAGTTCGGCTTTGCATTTCTCGGCGACTTCTTCCATTTCGCTCATGTGCTTGGGAGTTGACATCAGAGTAAACTCGATGGCCTCGCCGGGCGGACCCATTGTGGGCGTTTTGAACGACACGCTTTCGGCGCCGGGAAACTCGCCTGCCTCGTCTCGCCATATATTGACCAGGTCGTTGCTGTTGACATTTCGTTCCGCGGCCGGCACAAGTTCCACACCCACACTGCCGATATTGCTACCGGCGGCCTGCAAACCCGGAGCATCGTTACCGGCAATGGTAGCTTGGCCGATGGACCTGTGCACGAGTTTAACCAATGGTTTGCCCGGTTCGCTATACTCATCGCAAAGTTTGCGAATGGCTTTTTCACATTGAACCGTGGCTTTCTCGGCCACCGCGGCCGGCGTTCCGTCCGGATAGACCACCGTTGCCATGATCGTGTCGCCGTCCAGCTTGGGAAAAGCGTTGAATGGAAGTATACCGCTTTTATATAGCGCGCCGGCCAGAAGGAGCGTCGTTGCGGCGCTGGCAAGTACGATGGCTCGATGGTTGATCGACCAATCCAGGAAGGGCAGATATAACCTTCCGATAAAACCGTGCAGTAGTCGGCTCACGTGACGGTTTGCCCAACCGAAGAAATCACTCAGTCGCTTCAATATGAAGGCCAAATGAGGCATCAACACCAGAAGTAAAATCGTGGCCGAAATCCCCAACATTTCCCCAGTCGAGTCCGAGTACTTCGGCAGTAGCATGACGGCCGCGACCCAAAGGGCCATACCGATACTCGTCCACAGAATAAGAAACACGCCGCGCTGGCTGTATCGGTACATCCGCCCGATCCGCCCGGGCTTTCCACCTTTCTCGCCCGGTCCTCGACCGTGGGCCAGATGGCAGGGCAAAATCAACGTGCTTTCAATCAGCGAAATTATCAGCATCACAATAACTGCGAAGGGCATCACGGCCAGAAACTTGCCCAATATCCCCGGCACGAACATCAGCGGCGTGAAAGCTATGATCGTCGTCATCACCGAAGCCATCACCGAGGGCATGACCTCGCACGTGCCGTCGATGGCCGCCTGCACGCCCGACTTACCGGACTGGCGGTGCGCATAAATATTTTCGCCCACAACAATCGCGTCGTCGACCAGAATGCCAAGTGCCGTGAGAAACGCGAACATCGTGATCATGTTCAACGTGTCGCCGGTGCCAAGTAATATGGCACAGGCACCGAGTATGGCCACGGGTATGCCCAATGCAACCCAAAACGCCAATCGCAGTTCCAGGAAAAGCGCCAGGATCACAAACACAAGCACCAGACCCTGCAAACCGTTACGCCCGAGCAATTCCAGGCGATCGCTCACAATCAGCGAAATGTCGGCCCATTTTTCCAGCGTGTAGCCCTTGGGTGTCTGAAATCCACCGGGTTTGTTCACTTTGTCCACAAACTCGCGGACTTCTTCGGTAATTTGCAACAGGTCCTCATTACCCACCTTTTCCACAACAATCACCATGGCGGGATGGCCGTTTATGCGGTTGATGGCCGTGGTGTCGGCGAACTGGTCGCGCACCGTGCCCAGATCGCCCACCGTCAACACGACCCCGTTGGGTTGGGTGATCAGCGGAATTTTAGCGATCTCCGTGCCGATCAGCCCCTTGCTCTTGCCTCGTAGCAAGACTTCCTGCGACTCTGTACGCATGGTTCCGCCGGGTAACTCGATATTCTGGCGCCGTACCAGTGCGGCAACGTCTTGTAGAGAAAGCCCGTACTTGCGCAGCGTGTCTTCGGAGATCTCGATATCTATCTGGTAATCCCGCACACCCAGCAGCTTGACTTGCGAAATCGACGGCAGCAGCAACAGTTCTTCGCGAACCCTTTCGGCCAGGTCGCGTAACTTCAACTCGGCCTCTGGGCTGTCATCGTCGGGGCCCAGCACGCCCACGCGTATGGCCGTGTCGCGCAGTGTAATCTGTTCGACAATCGGGTCTTCGGCCAATTCGGGAAAACTGGGAATGCGATCGACTTCGCTGCGCACCTCGTTCAGCGCCCGCTGCAGATCGGGAATGTCGGATACGAGTTCCAAAACTACGACCCCCGATCCCTCGGCGGCCGTCGATTCGATCTTCTTCACTCCGTCGATCGAGCGCACGGCCTCTTCCACCTTCTGGCAGATTCCCTCCTCGACCTCCGCCGGAGCAGCACCCGGATAAGGGACGGTGACCACAATGTATTCTATGTCGAATTCGGGAAAGACTTCACGACGCAAATTAAGCAGGCTGAACGCGCCCACGACCAGCAATCCCACCATAATCGTGTTCATGGCCGGTGTGTTTCGAATTGCCCAGGCGACGATGGATTTCATTTCTTATCTTCCTCCCGCACGGGCATACCTTCTTCTACTACTGCCAGTGGAGATATTACCACCTTGTCGCCTTCCGCCAATTGCCCTTCCACCTTGGGTTGTATCACGGCCCAATCTTCCATGCTGTTGACGACTTGGATGGGTACGATGGAAAGTTTGCCGTCACGTACCCGCCATACTCGATTTCCCGGACGCATGGCTTGTGCTGGAACTTTCACCAATGGCATTTGCGGCCTCGTATGCAACAACAGCTTGACGAACATGCCTCGCACCAGCGCCGAGGGACCGCGACTCGAATGGCAATCGACTCGCTTACCCTCGACCAACTGGCAGAACATTCTGGGATTGTCCACTACCACCGTACAAGGTACGGTTCGCGTATCTTGATCCAGACCGATTCCCTCGTAACGCTCCAGCACTCCGTCCCAAACATACGTTCTCCCAGCCACAGAATACTCAACAGTGGCCGGAGTGTGCGGGAGCAAGTAGCTATTTTGGTCGGTGCTTAACAAATCGCCGACTTCATGTTTAGATTCGTTCGGCTTGGAGGCGGTGGGCTCGGGTGTGGGATTGGCGGCGGCATTGCCGGAGAGAGTCTTCTTTTTAGGTGCGAGGGTGGGCGTTTCCCCCACCGATGCGGCAATGCTGTTCAGGGTCGTCGTGCTATTAAGGCTGCCCGATTTCTGACTGAGAATCCAGAAAAGCTCGTCCATCCGCAGGTTGCACCGAACCTCGACCTTAGCCGTGTCTTCTAAAGTCAACAAGGCCGTACCGCGGTTGATGTATGCGTCGGTCTCCACTGAATCCATTACCACCATGCCGTCGATGGGTGAGATGATTTTTGTTCGCTCCAGATCCACTATCGCCTTTTGTAGTTGTACATCTGTCAGCTCCTTGGCGCTTTCCAGTCCGGTTTGTTGTGCGTTCAGCGTCCGCAATTGGTTTTGATAGCCAACCAGAAGGTTACGGGCCGTAAGCTCCGCTCGTTCTTCCTGCTCCAACTGCGATTGGGTTACATAGTCTTTTTTCGCCAGTTTTTTCAGCCTGGCCACCTCATTTTCCTGCAGTTTCAGACTGCCTTCGGCCAATTTGATCAACTCCTTGGTGTTTTCCTGATTCACAAGAACCTCATTCAGATTGGCGTCGGCCTGTTTAAGTTGCTTCTGCAGACGATCTACTTCAAACTGATAGTCGCGAGGGTCGATTTCCAGCAGCAATGTGCCCTTTGTCACATAGCTACCCGCCTGAGCCGCCAATGTCTTCTTGACTACCCGTCCGGCAACCTCCGCCGCCAAGGTAATTTCACGGTAAGGTACCACCAATCCGTCCAGATCAATATCCAAACCATGCACCTGCGCCTCAACCGGCGCTGTTTCCACCAAGGCGGCATTGTTCGTCTCGGGAGGATTTTCCGGTGGCTTGGGTTTACCGTATAAAAGCACGCCCACAAACACGCCTATGCCCACACTCAATATCGCCAATGGAACAATCCAGCGCACAATTTCAGAAATAATATAACGTATCTGTGCCATGGTCTATGCTCCTATCTCCGCGTCGAATCGATCTTCCAACGGCCTATCCTCAAGGGAAAACGGCTTCTGCAAGCCCAATGAACAGAGCGAAAAACGCAATATGTGCTCGGTCAGGTTTTCCGTATTGTAATGCGAGTCGTATTCATCATCGCCGATTACCATCGAGACGACATTCTTGGCCGCCCGAAAGTAAACACACTGGCCGATAATGCTAAAACAAATCTGACGCCGTTGCCATGCGGGACTGCCGGGCGGCAAAATCTCTTCCACAAGCTTCTCCAACACCGAAAATCGACTGCGAAAAAACTCTTCCAGGGTCTCGCGACAAAACGGCGTGGGCTGGATGATCTCACGCCGAAACAATCGTACCTGCCAGGATGAATCGTTGTCCTTGGCCAGCCGGTCCAGAAGACCTCGCACAAAAACGCGAAGCTTTTCGGCCACTGGTATGTCTTCGGGCAACGCTGTTTCGCCTTCGCCCAGACGACCGGGATGAGAAAGTTTGACGGCTTCCAAGTAAAGCTGTTCCTTGTCGCCGTAATAATAATTAACGCTGGCTAAATTCACACCCGCATTGGTGCAAATCTCACGAATTGTGGCCGCCTTGAATCCCTTCTCGGCAAACACTTCACCGGCAGCTTCCAGAATCTTGCTTCGCGCGCAAACCTCGGACACAGCCTTTCATCCTCCAGGACTATTAATACTGACGTAATTCAAACAAGTGTTTAAAACAAGTATATCAAACAAGCGTTTTAGGTCAAGCTGGAATTGGATGAACTGCGTATATTCTTTTGTGAAAACTATTTGCGTCAAATGAAAACGACAGATTTGCCGGATAATCAGGCTTTATATTACACTGGCAAGGCTTTCGTCTATTGGTGCTTGCGTCGTTTTGTAGCCAACTTAACAATAGTTATAACCATTGTGTGGTAGCCACCCCACCCCATAGTTCCAGCTCATGGCTCATCATCTAAAAAGCCGTACCCCAGTTCCATTCTCATCCGGAAACATGGCCCGCCCACGCTCAACTCTAACCCCGCTGGCCGTATCCTCGTCCAGTAACACGGCCCCGTCCATATCGACGTAATCCAACAGTGGTAAAAGCTGAGCACTGGCCGAAATTCCCACCGTAGACTCCGTCATGCAGCCCACCATGGTTTTCATTCCAAGTGCTTTCGCCCGATCTATCATTCGCCGTGCGGGCGTAAGTCCACCGCATTTCATCAGCTTGATGTTGATGCCGTGAAAGCATCCCCGGCAACGGTCTATATCCGCAGGCTCGCGACAGCTTTCGTCGGCAATTACCGGCAAAGCCGATCGCTCGAAAACCGTCTGCATGCCCCTCCAATCGTCGGCGGGAAGCGGCTGCTCGATAAACTCCACATCCAACTCGGCCAACGCACGCGAGTTTTCGATCGTCTCCTCCACCGTCCAGCCGCAATTTGCGTCCACGCGAAAAACGGCATCGGTATGCTCGCGCAGCCGCGCGACAATTGCCAAATCTTCGGCCGTTCCCAGTTTAATCTTATAAATAGGCCAGTCGGGCCGTTCCTTAATTTTTGCGACCATCACATCGATCGCATCGATACCAATCGTATAATTGCTCGCCGGCAAGTTCTCCAACGACAGGCCCCACAGATCCCAGACAGGTTTTCCCAGCAACTTGCCGTGCAAATCCCAAGCCGCTTCGTCCAATGCGCAACGTGCAAACGGACTCTCGGCCAATTCGGATTCCATTCGCCCGCTGAATTCCTGGGGACTTTCCAGCACGGTCGATTCGACAATAGACCTTACACCTTCCAACTCACGTGTGAGCGAATCGAGCGTCGTTTCGTAATAAGCATTGGCCGTAGCCTCGCCATACCCCCGGCAACCACCCTGGGAAAGCTCCAATATAAGCGAATGCACGCTGATTCTCGATCCCCGAGAAATCCCAAAACGATGTTCTAAAGGCAATTCGAACCGATGGAGTGTGAGTTGCATGAGTTTGTCTCTTGGATTTGAGACTTCGGACAACAGCAAAGTAGGGTGTGTCCGCGACGCACCACGGCATTGCACAACTCCCGGTGCGTCACGGACGCGCCCTACGATACTATTTCCCCAGCCGTCGTTTAAGATCAAGTACGGCCGCAACAAGCTTATCCGGTCCCTGCCGAATCACATCACACGCCGGTAGTCCCAGTCGCGCGGCAACCTTTTCACATTCGTCGGCCACTTCCTCGTCGGAGAAATTCCGTCCATTAACCGAAATCCCTATCATCTTACAGGGATGCATAAAATTGGCGGCCATCTCGTTGAACTCTAAAACACGTTCCAACGACGGCAGCTTGTGGTCGTCCATGCCGAAGACCGTCTCGCGGCCCATATGGTAGCAAAGGATCAAGCCGTCGGGCCGCAGTCCGTGCAGCAATCCCAACGTCACGCCACTATATCTAGGATGGATCAGGCTGCCTTGTCCCTCGACTACTATAACCTCGTGATTCTGATTGGCCCGCACCAGCCGCTCGGCCGCGCCGGCGATAAAATCTGCCACCACGCAATCTATGGGACAACCGTCGCCCTCTACCATGATTCCGCTCTGTCCGGTGGCCACGAACTTGGCATCGACACCTTGGTCTTTAAGACCGTTGGTAATTTCGACGGCCGCAACCATCTTGCCGCAACTCGACGTATTGCCCACGGTGTGAATCCGCAAACACTCCTCGCGCAGGCCCTGTCCAGTTGCCACCTCGTGCTCGTCGTTGCGTCGCACATCGACAAGCCGGGCACCGCTGTTCTCCGCGACTCGAACGAACTCTTCATCGTCACACAAAAACTCGTGCATTCCGGAAACGACATCCATTCGCCGGGCGATAGCTTCGAGAATTATAGACCGCCATTCCACGGGCAGTCGTCCACCCGGCGGGGCTATGCCCAAGAGCAAGGTATCGGCGCCAGGCACATCTTCGATCGAAGCCACGATGGGCAAATCGCCGCCAACGCCCAGCATGTCCTGGCAAGAACGACCTTGCGAATGCTTGTCCAAAACGGCCAGTATCTCTTCTCGGCAATAGCGAATCAAGCTGATGGCCGTCTTCGCCCGGTGCGGATCGGTGTAGCCCTCGGTAAGAATGACTATCTTCCGCGACATGGTCGTTTCGTCTCCGGTCTTAGATAGTAATTTGAGGTTAGCTGCAAGTTGTCTAAGGATGCCACTGCTGGCTTGCCCAGCAGTGTTGTTCCCGGAAAATACGCGTTACACTGCTGAGCGAGCCAGCAGTGGCACCCATTCAAACCACTTTCCTAGTCTTCATCATCTAATGCAAATTTGACACCGGCCATGGCATGGATTTCCGTCGTATCGAGAACCGGCACCGTACTGTCGTCCTGCCCAACCAAGAGTCCGATCTCGGTGCAGCCCAGAATTATACACCCCGCTCCACGCTCGACCAATCGGGCCATGATCTCCCGGTACTTGCGGCGCGATTCGTCTTCGAATTTCCCCACCACCAATTCGTCGTAGATCACGCGATGTACCGTTTCGCGATCATCCGCGGGCGGGATAATGACTTCCAGGCCGTGCCTCTCGGTCAGGCGTCCCTTGAAGTAATCTTCTTCCATCGTGAACCGCGTGCCCAACAGGCCAACCTTTTTCAATCCTTTTCGCTTGATTTCCTCGGCCGTGGCATCGGCTATGTGCAACACGGGCACGTCGAGATGCTTGGCCACCCGATCGGCCACGCTGTTGGTCGTACAAGAGCAAATAAGAACCACATCAGCCCCGCCCCGCTGGACCTGCAAAGCGGCCGCCGTGATATGATCTTCCATGCCGTCGAAATCCAGGTCGTGCTGCAAGGGCACGATGTCGGCAAAATCCACCGTCGACATCACGCTTAAGGCGTTATGGAATCCGCCCAGACGCCGTCGTACTTCCTGGTTAATGATGCGGTAATATTCGATGGACGATTCCCAGCTCAATCCACCTACAAGGCCGATGGTTTTCATGTGTATCTCTCGGTCGTGTCGGATTCAAACAGGTTGGTTATGCTAACACGATAGCGAGCGGATATCAATCCAGCACAAAAAGACTTGTTTTCACTCCACGACTGTTAACTTCCGAGAAGTGATCGGTCTCGAAAATTCTGCGCAGAGCCTCTTCCGGAACCGGCATTTCCCAGTCGCTAAAGAGTCGGCGTTCGATCTGTTCTATTTGAGCGGGAGTCAATGCGGGCGCACTTTTCCTATTTACTCCCTTGTGGGCGGTGCCCGAAAGGATCGATGTGGGACGCTCCAGAAAAATCCGCATCTTGTCAAACGAGCGATAGTCGAGATACGCCCAACGAAAATCGTCGAAATCGGCGGGCCGGCCGACCTTGTTTCGGTCTGGGTCCAAGAGCAAAACGGGCCCCGTTTCCACCCGAAAAGTGCCGTTTTTGTTGCCATCCGCCCATTTGACCGGGTATTCGATAATGCAAGCACGCGAACCGTCCTTGCTTTCGAATTCGGTGCGGGCGACTACACGTCGCCAGCCGCGTAGGGCATTGCGGATTTCGTGTCCGTTGCTGAGGCATTTCGCCGCGGCCGTCTCCAGATGCCAACCCCGCTTTACTTGTCACCATAGCTAGATATATGAAACATTGCAAGCTATTAAGATTTTATTTATTGACATATAAATCACATAGTGCAATAATACGCCTGTCATGCATTAGACCAATACACCCGTCTATTTTGCCGGGACGTGATTCGAGTCGAAAAACGATTCTGCCGCAGGACTTTTCAGGGAGAACACAAGATGCCACAACATGTCAATGATTCGTGCAAATCAGACTCTATCCTTCCGCCCTTTGTTGCCAGGCGGATATTGTTGATAATCTTTACAGTCTTGATTGAGATTTACATTCCTGGCCCAAACACTGTCGCCAAAGCCCAAGCACCTCCTTCCGGAATGCTGCGTTCGCCGTATCCCCAACGGATTATTCAGCGAGGCAACCTCAAAATTACCTTGGGCGAGATTCGCATGGTAATGCGCGGGCCTATGTTCCCTCTGCTTGCCCGTGTGAGCGACATGTCAATCATGATCACCGCAGCCCGCGCGGAGGAACAGGGGCAAGTACGCTCGATTCGTTCAGACGATCTCGGCCGGACCTGGCGGTCCTATGAACCCCGCGTTGCCCGAGGGGCCGCACTGAACACCATTCGCCTGGCCGATGGTCGTGTGCTTTCGATCTATTACGATACCAAACCGATTGCCGAGCGGCCCGGTTATCGTTCCACTACTCGTTGGCTGTCCGAAGACGGCTGGAAAACCATGCAAGGTCCCTTGACCGATGGCACGGTTTATCTTCCGCCCGATGAATTCAAAATCGCCAACTCGCAATGGTTTCACGGCAACACGATACAATTGCCAGGCGGCGAACTGCTGTCGGCCATGCAGGGCGTCGACAAAGACGGTAGCGGCATCTATCCCTTCCATACGTTCGTGGCCCGTTCGGCCGACAACGGAAAAACGTGGCTGTTCCTCTCCCGCATCGCGTCGCTGGGCAACATCGACGATCCGCAACGTCGCACCAAGCAAGGCTGGCACTTGCACGGTCCCTGCGAACATACTCTGGCCTACCTGGGCGGTAATCGGCTGATCAGCGTGGCCCGCATCGTAAACGACGACCGCACTTCGCCCATGAGCGAAGCCAGCGATACTTATCGCGATCTTTCTTACACTATCCCCGGCTCGGGCATCCATCCCGACAGCCGTTACCCGGCCGACAAGTTCTACACCCCGGGTCCGCGCAGCGCGCCGTTGGTAATCAGTTACTCTCAAGACCTGGGCAAGACCTGGAGCCGTCCCAAGCCTATGCGCGAAGCCTGCGGTTGCGCGCCGCGCAGCGCCGTAAGTAAAATATCAAGCAAAGACGGCAAGCAAACAGATGTCATTGCCCTCAGCTACGGCGCCTTGGCCTTTCCCCGCTGGGGCAACTGCATCAAGTTCAGTACCGACGGCGGACACATCTGGACCGACGAGATCAACTACGCCCCGTTCTTCTCGACCGGCTACACCGACATTCTGCAACTAACTCCCGGCAAGTTCCTCTGCACTTTCGACTGCACCCCGCCGCAACCCTGGACAGCCCACGCAACACACTGGGTGGGCGTGTTGGATATCGAGGTGGAAGTCGAAGCCCACAAATGACTTATGCCCCCTGATTTATTGTGATTTATTTTGCGGCAATTAGTTGACATTATTGGTGTGTACTGTTAGAAAGAGTATTATGAGCAATACTACCATCGAAACTTCGAAAATCGGTTCGCTGGCGGCTCAAATAGAACGAGATATTCGCAAGCGGGGTCTGACGACCGGCGATCGATACTTGACCGGGGCCGAGGCCGGCTTGCTTTTGGGCGTGAGCACGGCCAGCGCCAACCGCGCCATGTCGCTTTTGGTAGACAGAAATTTGTTGGTCCGGCGACGCCGCAGCGGGACATTCGTGGGCTCGAAAATCAATTCGCAGGCCGTTTCACGGACGTGTTCCGTATATGTGTTGACCATGGAGCACCAGTCGCAGGACATCCCTTCCACGGATCTGTTATTGCAAGGTATCCGTGCCGGGATCGCCAGTGCGAACGTACATTTTGGTTTCTTGCCAGAAGTCGACCGACTGACTTATGTAAAGGAACTCCTGCGCGATTCGATGCGCAGCGGTCAACTAGCCGGCGTTGTGCCCATCAGTTGCGGTCGCGAGGTGTATCAATACCTGTTGGACGCCGGGATTCCCACGGTGGTTTTGGGTTCGGTCTACGAGTCGATGGATCGCCTGGCTTCGATCGACATGGACAATTACCAGATGGCCCGTCTTTTGGCGGGGCACCTTTTTCATCAAGGGCACCGGCGCGTGGCGGTTATCGACAACAGTCGCGGTTGCCCTGGGGACAACTATTTTTCGGACGGCATATCCGAGGCAACGGCCGACGCTTGTTTGCCGGCCAATTCGGTGTTGATGCGTTTCCTGCCCGACATCGAGAGCGTTTTCGCTCAGGTCCGCGAGATGCTTGCTTCCGACTGGCCGCCCACGGGTTTTGTGGCCCGCACACCTCGTTTGGCCAATGCCGTAGAGCAGGCCTTGAAGTATTGCGGTGTTACAGAGAACCGGTTCGAAATTGTTTTTCAAGATTATCATACCTCAACAGTTAAAAAGTCGCGTTTTACATTCGCTCGTCCCAAAGATAATTTCGCGGCAATGGCCATACAAATCGGCAAAACGTTGCACCGTCTGGGAGAAGATCCCAGTTGGAAGCCGGAGCACATTGTGATTCCGGTCGAATTGTGTCACCCTCAATAAATCCACAATAGTGTAGAGGGAGGAACAAATGAAAGTATCACGAAAATCTCGGCGACGCCCACATTACCACGGTTTTACACTCGTCGAATTGTTAGTGGTGATCGCTATCATCGGCATCCTCATCGCGTTGCTGTTGCCGGCCGTGCAGGCGGCGCGCGAAGCGGCCCGGCGTTCGCAATGCGCTAACGGCTTCCGCCAGGTCGGCATCGCCATGCACAACTATCACTCGGCCCTGGGAACTTTCCCCACTGGAATCAACATGTGGTACCCCGAATCCGCTTGTTCCATGCCTCCGGGCGTAACGAGTAGATATTATGGCTGGGGGTATGGCGTTTTTATATTGCCGTACATCGAAAACGATGCGACATACGACCGTTTCGATTTCTCTTCGTGGAGTTATGCCAAACCAGTGAACTTCAAAGCGGGCGCGGCTACCGTAAACACTTATATTTGTCCTTCCAGCCCGCAGGGTTCCGAATTGGTCAGTTGCTGTTCCAACATTAGAAACGGATCGGTCGAGGAGGAAGATCTGGGCATAACCAACATGGCCGGCGTGGCCGACAGCCGCAACTGGAGTTGTGACGGAGCCGGTCCACGGCCGGACGCCGACGGGATTCTGTTTCAGCGATCTCGTATCAAAGTCGCCGAAATCACCGACGGCACCAGCACAACGCTGCTGGTGGGCGAATGTATAGGCCGCGGGCCCGGCACGCATTCCGGCCTGTTCTGGGCGACATGGGATATCTTGGATACCCACAACGGCATCAACTTCCCCATCCGCCTGAAGCAAGACGCCGCGGCCTGGGCCGCCTGGTCCCCTTGGAGCGTCACCTATAACGGCTTCGCCAGCCACCATCCCGGCGGTTGCCACTTCACCATGGCCGACG
>JAFGTN010000343.1 GCA_016934075.1 Pirellulales bacterium | reverse complement strand
TGCTCTCACTGCTGGACAAGCCAGCAGTGGCACACCATTTCAACGGGATGCTACCCACCGCTAGAAAAATCCTTAATCGGTCGCGGGCGACCGGACCAACAGTATCGAACCAACAGGATATTCATCCATGAGTAATAATCCCTCAGCGTCTTCAGACCAGGAAAAACCATCCTGCTGTTGTTGTGGCGCCACAAGCGGCAACAACGACCGTGAACCACGACGCGGTTTCATCGCCGTCGTGCTTGGAATTATCGCCCTGGCCACTCCACTTGTTGTGGGCCTGATCACGTTTTTCAATCCCATGCGACTGAAAGGGCAGGCGGGCCGTTTCTTCCGCATCGCCACACTGGATGCTTTACCCGCGGACGGAACTCCGCGGAAGTTTCCCGTGATTGCCGACCGCAAGGATGCTTGGACAATTTTCCCCAATGAGCCTATCGGATCGCTTTTTCTCAGCCGCGTCGGAAATAAAACCGACAAAGTGGAAGATATCCAAGCACTATGTGTAATCTGCCCGCACGCCGGTTGTTTCATCGGATACGACGAAAAGAATAAGAATTTCCTTTGCCCTTGCCATACGGCCCATTTCGACCTTGCCGGTAAACGCACGGATGAGCAATCGCAAAGCCCCCGCGACATGGACACGCTCGAGGTCGATGTCCGCAACGGCAACGAAATCTGGGTCAAGTTCCAAAACTTCCGCACGGGCAGCACGGCGAAAGTCGCCAAGACTTGATGCAATCAAAACCGTAGAATCACGCACTATATTATTTAACGAACTGGACTTTTGCAAAAGTCCAATAAAGAACCATTTTAGCCTCATAGAAAACCTTCCTCGCAAAAGTCGAATAAACATGAAATCTTTTTTTAATTGGATGCGGCCCGTTACCGATCTCGTTACCGGTTGGATAGAAGCTCGTACGGGATTGTGTAGCGCGGTTAAGAACTGTGGTGGCATTATGATGCCTGGCAAGCCTTGCATTTGCCGCGCGCTGCCCACCACGATCGTGTTTGCGTTTATCGTGCAAGCCATCACGGGCCTCTTCATGTTGTTGCAATACAGTTCCGGCGCCCAGAGCGCTTGGGAAAGCGTTTATTATCTCCAGGAAATGGTGCCTGGCGGTTGGCTGCTGCGGGCCGTACACCATTACAGCGGGCAGATGATTTTGGTGCTGATTGCGATACACGTGGTGGGCATGATAGTTCGAGGTACGTATCGCGCTCCCCGCGAATTCGTGTTTTGGGCCGGCATTTTCATGGGGCTGGTTACGCTTTGCTTGTTGCTAACGGGAGATTTGCTTGCCTGGGACCAGAATAGCCTTTCCTGCACGCAAGTGCGTACCAACTTTCTGGAGCTATTGCCCCTGATAGGATCTCATTGTCTGAAACTGGCTGTGGGCGGCCCAGGTTTCGGACATCTCGCCATCGCGCGGTTTCTGGTATTGCACACCGTCGTGCTCTCGGGCGCTTTCGCCGGGCTACTGATACTGCAAGCATGGTTCATGCACCGTGCTCGTAAGGTCGAACTGCACACCGCCCAGACGTGTTCGACGATATGGCCAAACCAGGCCTGGTTGAACGTAGTCGGCTGCCTCATCGTGATGGCGGTTATTCTACTGCTGTCGCTCTCGCACGGCACCTCGGGTGTAACGCTAGGAGCGCCGGCCGACACGTCGGCTTCGTTCGACGCTGCCCGACCGGAATGGGCCTTCCTGGGTTTGTATGGTTTTGCCGATATGTTCCCCGCAGCGCTGAAAATTCTGCCCATCTTCGTGATACCGGGCCTGTTGGTTCTGGCTTTTCTCGTTATGCCCTTCTTGGGACAGTTCAAAATAGGCCACGTATTTAATGTGTTTTTTGTAATCTTTTTATTGGCGGGCAACGCTGTGTTGTCGTTCCAGGTTTTGATTCATGACAAGCATAACGAAAAACACCAGGCGGCTCTGCGCGAAGCAGAGGAGGCGGCTGCACGCGTGAAAGTGCTCGCAAAGAGCAAGGGTGGGATACCCGTTGGCGGAGCACTGACTTTGCTGCGCGAAGATCCCAAGACCCAGGGACCAATGATTTTTAAGCAGCACTGTGCGAGTTGCCACGATTGCGTCGACTCTCAGGGCAACGGAGTGAAATCCGAAAAGGCCTCGGCACCAAACCTCTACGGTTACGCCACGCGAGAGTGGGTTGCCGGCTGGCTTGACCCCGAAAAAATCTCCTCCGAAGCCTACTTTGGCGGCACCAAGTTCAGAAGCGGCAAGATGGCCGAATTTATCGAGGAAATGTTCGAAGATCTTGAAGACGACGAAATCAAAGAAACACATGAGGAAATGATGACGGCGGCTATTGCCCTCTCGGCTCAGGCAAAGTTGACTTCGCAAATTAAGCTCGACGCCAAGCACGCCGAACGCATCAAGAAAGGAAACGGGCTGATCGAGGACGATCTGGGTTGTGCCGATTGCCATAAGTTCGGCAATGTCGGACAACTGGGCACCGGCCCCGACCTGACCGGCTACTGTTCGCGGGAGTGGACTATCGGTATCATCAAGAACCCGGCCCACAAGCGTTTTTACGGCAAGGATAACGACCGCATGCCCGCCTATGCGGAGACGGACAACGAAGCCGCCAATCTACTCACCAACAGCGATATAGAAATCCTCGCCGACTGGCTCCGAGGCGACTGGTTCGAACCGGTCGTCGCTGAAGAAGATGAGGTTAATGAAGCGGATGACGATGTTGAAAATAAAGCTGATGACGGTGAGGTCGAGAAGAAGGATACCGAAAAAGACAAAGAAGAGAAAAAAGCCGCTCCGGCCGCCAAACCCGTAGCCGAACCGGCCAAAAAGCCCGAAGCCAAACCAGAGCCGAAACCGGCTGCCAAGCCAGTTGAGAAACCGAAGGCGGAAACCAAGCCGGCGCCCAAGGCAGAACCCGAGCCCGCTGCAAAACCAGCCGAGAAACCAATGGTGCAAGCTAAACCTGAACCCAAACCGGCCAAGCAACCTGAGTCCAAGTCCTCTCCACAGCCGGCTGAAAAGCCAAAGACACCGCCAAATCCCTCCCCAAAGCCGACTGAGAAGAAGCCAGAAGTAAAGCCTGCTCCCCAGCCCAAATCAACCGAGAAAAAGCCTGCACCCGCCAAATGACTACGGCAACCGCTGATAAATCACATCGACCATTTTCGCTGAGCGTCGCGTCAGTTCTTCGTAGGGCACGTCTTTTTCGCTGATCAGGCCGAAATTATTGTCTTCGCCGTCGAAGCGGCCTTCGGCCGGCTGGTCGGCGTAGAGAAACCAGTGCTGACCCACGATCCAGTGCTTGGAGAGCATCTTGCGGAACCGCTTTTCGTATGCGTCCGCACGGTCGGCCTGCGTGGCCAACGTGGGATAGATGGGCGGCCAGCTATTGGGCAACCCGGCGTCGGCCGCGCGGA
>JAFGTN010000342.1 GCA_016934075.1 Pirellulales bacterium | reverse complement strand
CGAAAAGATAGGACACAATCGCGGTGGCCCCCTTTTTCACGCGCGCAATACCTCCGTCCCGGCCCCCTTTCTGATGCACGTTACCAGTTGATCATGGAGTGCGGAATCTGGTGATCCTGGTCGACGGCGAGGGATTCTTGGACGCCCCCGATCACTCAGCGCGAAAAAAGGCTATCGAGGGTCACTACAAGTGGGTGGAAGCCGCCAACGTACTCGGCTGCCATTCGATCCGCGGCACGTTCGGTGCCCCTTGTCCGCTTTCGGGTAACTATCAGGAGCAAACCAAGCTGGTGGTCGACGGCTTTCGCCGCCTGGGTGAGCTTTGTGCCACTGATGGGATCAACGCCTTGATTGAAAACCACAATAAGATGTTCGCCCACGCCGGCTGGCTCGTATCGGTAATAAAGAAGGTCGACCTGCCCAACTGCGGTATCCTGCCCGATTTCGGTTGCACCTTCAACTTCGAGATGGGCAAGGGTCGCCAGTACGATCCCTACAAAGTAATCACCGAGCTAATGCCCTATGCCAAGGACGTCAGTGCCAAAACACGAAATTTCGACGATGGCATCCACATGACCAAAAAGCTGCTGGAAAAGGTCCGCCGGGAACTGTCCTGATACGTTTATGTCGATCATCTTCAGATCGAAGTTGCCTACTCAGTGATTTCGATTATTTGTGGTGAAGCGTCTCATTGCCGCCTTCCAAAGGCCGTGCGTCAGCATACCAAGCAATGCGGCTCCTGTGGTCAAGGCGGGGTGACCATCGGCGAGCGAAAAGTACGGGCCGACATGTGGGCGCCATGCATTCGATAAATACTCATACAGTATGGAAGTCAACTGCTCACCATCCTCGAAGCGTGCATATAAATCGCTGGCCAACGACAGATACATGACACCATCACGCTGGCCGAGGTGTCCCGATTCGACAGATTCCCCTGCTGCAAGGCGATAGGTCTGGTAGACATTGTTCACACCACATGTTGTATCGAAGAAATTGCATAAGCCGATGCGTGGATTAATTTCAAGATATTTATACAGCTTGTCGCGGTGGTCGAACTTGAATTCCACCATTGCCGGCCCGACATACTGCAGTTCCCGGCCCAGACTAGCCACAAGGGAGAGAACTTGTTGATTGCTTTCGCTGATGGCATAGGTCGTGACTCCGCGATGGGCCGGTGATAGATGTAATCGCCTAAACACAAATGCACTAATCAGTTCGTGCGAACGACTAAACGTGCAGTTGCAGACCCACTGCTGGCTATCATCGCCCGGAATCACCTCCTGAATTAAAAGGCAATCGAGCATATCCTCGTGTGTTTTCAGTATTGCGCAAAGCTCCTCAGGCGACCGAACCACACGATTTTTCGCGCCAAAGCGTTTTGCGTACCAGGTAGTTTTGGGCTTGATCATTATTGGAAACTGAACGGTTTCCCGCATGTCGGGGTACATGCTGTCGAGATTCAAGAACGTTTTGGGAATAGGAACCCCGGATTTACGAACTAATTCCGTCTCTCGCGCTTTGTCGAGCAACGTTTCAGCCAAATCAGGTTCCGGCGTGCAAAAATCGAATCTAGAAGACAATCGCTCGCTGTTTCGCACAACCAATGATACCAAGTAGTCATTCGTTGGAATAAGAACCGGACGATCATACGGCAAGGACTCAAGCACCGACAAGAGTGTCGCATCCCGATTATCCGATTTGGGAACGACAATTCGATGGAGAGGATATCTTGAGTGGAAAGCGGGGTCATTCTTGCTGCCGGTTACAATGACCGTTGGAATCTTGACCCGGTGGAGACTTCGTATCGCGCCCAGAGGATTGCTCCCCGTGCCGACAACAACCGCAATCGGCGTGCGTACATGACGTGAATAGTGGTTCATTAATTGGCCCACGTGGACTGAAATATTCTTACGGTGAATGTCCCAGAAACGAGGATTCGATATTCCACACAAAGTCAGTATGGTCCGTCGCCGTTATCACCCTCGGAAGCGATAATGGATGGTTCTTTCGACTTGCGGCTCCGCTAGCGCAGGTCACGGCAGTCCGATATCCTATCTTGGACGTCATAGCGCGCGTCTGTTCAGTCCAATGAGGCTGGAGGATGGGCGAAGGATAAGAGAAATGAATAATCTCTTCTCCGAGGTGTTTCTCCAAGATCTCCTTGGACCGGCACAACTCGACCATCGCATCGTCTAACGAGATATGCGCGAGGTTTGGGTGAGATATGGTGTGCGATCCGATAAGGTGTCCTCTCTGCCGGAGTGATTTCATTTCATCCCAATTCATCATCAGTCGATCTTTCGAGTCGAGTGGCTGCGATTCGAGTCCGTGCTCGATGGTTTGGAGTAACGATTCCTGCGCTTCGCCGGCAAGTCGAGCCAAGGCAAGGGTTACGTTCCGTCCCGCCGTTTTCCAATCGGTATGATTTAGGAGGCTCCAGGACTGACCATTAACCGGGTCCGTCCACTTCTGAACTTTCGATGTGAGGAAAGCTTGTCGCAGGCGACAAAACCAGGGTGAAAGTCCCGATTCCACACACCCGGCTGTAATGTAGAAGGTTGCGCGAAGGCCAAATTTCTCTAAAATGGGCGCGGCAATTTCAAAGTTATCCCGAAAACCATCGTCAAAAGTTATGGCAATCGCCCGACGCGGCGGAGTTCTTCGATCAAGCAGAAAGTCACTGACATCGTCAAGCGAGACCGGATTGAAATGCTTTGCGAGAATTTCCATTTGCTCGGAAAATACGGTCGCGGATTGGACGATGCCGCGCCCAATAACTTCCGCCTTGGTTCCCAAGTGATCCTGCACTGAGTGATATTTTAGTATCGCGACAGAGTTTGCCCGACGCAGTCGAGATAACACTGGAGGTACTCCGCAGCCTAAAATCAACCTTTTAGCAAGTTGTTTCATGGAAGTTTATACTTCTCGTATTATCATTAAGGAAGCGACTAAAGCGTGTGATCCACCGTCTTGTTGAGAAAGGATCGTAGAGCTAAGACTCTTCGTAGGATGTGGGCACGTCCTGTTTTTATCATCGGTGGTCTTTGTCGTGTTCCTTTCAGCCTGCAGATTGCAGTACGAATGCGATGTTGAGCGTTTATCCATGCTTTGGTGGAAGCTTTCCACTGAAGTCCGCCTTCCATGAAATCCACGATGCTCTGCGGCGAAATGAATTCGTCTAGGATACTCCGTTGGGAGAACAGCATCTGCTTAATCTCATCGGCTCGTACTTCAAACTCTTCGGCCCAATCCGTCGTTAGTTCTCCCGTTGCCGCCCGTTTGATAGCAAACAATTGGGGCAGCATTTCGGTAACGGAATTCCGATAGAGATATCTGTCCAATCGTGAAGCTATCGGAACCTTCATCATGAAATCAACCACTGCGTTATCTAGAAAGGGATGTATCGTATGGATAAAGTCACCCATATAATACTCCTTCTCGGGCAGGATGTAGTAATTCACTCGCTGATCGACATAGAGTATATCCTTGAGGTCATATAAATCCTTCACTTCTAGATATCTTCGAGTAATCAATTCTCGATCCGCAGTCAATCCATCGACAACCTGTCTCCAGGTATCTTGATTAAACATATTCATAAGAGCGGGGGCACTTCCAGGATCAAATAATTGAAGGCTATTAAGAACATCTTCTCGCGACTGCAAGAAATGATCGGGAAATCCGAAACACTGCACACCCGTGAATGCAACACTTCCTGGAACACGGTTGAAATCATCCGAAAGTTTCAATAATCCATCGATCTCGTTGCTGGGCTGGGTAAGACCGTTGTCGAAGCTTCCATTTCGACTAATCCAATCTAGAATGTTTCCCTCGTAGCCTCGCACCATCCGGTGGGTGTATCCGGCCAACTCCGCCATTGAGCGCGACACACACGCATCTCCGTCCGCCGCGGGTCTATCCGAGTTGACGAAAGTAAAGCACTCAACATCGTTGACATTGAGTATGTATCGAAGTATACCCAAAACGGCACTTGCATCATAACCCGCGCTCAGCGACAGGAACATTCGTGACCAATGGGGCATCTGCCTCCTAACACTCTCGATTAATACATCCGAAAATTCGGCCTTAAGTTGCGACGCGGCTACGTTGTCACAGGAATGGTCACATGTGAAAGTCCAGTAGGCACGTGAATCAAATCCGCTGGGCATGAGTTCATTTATCGAAGCGCGTTCAAGTACCCTGACGCCTTCGAAAAGCGTACGATTGTTGAACACAGCCTTGTTGACAATACTCCATGCAACCCCAATCGGATCCAACCGCACACCCTTTAATGGATGGCTGAACAAGCAGTTCGACACCCAATGTGCGTCTTCATGCACACTGGCGAACGCGCGACGGGTGTTTAAGCGATCAGTGATGACGGCAATGTGATCCTGTAGTGCATCGATCACTACAATAACGAACGAACCGTTAAGATCACGAGAAAAGTCGAAACCTTCTCGCAAATACTGTTTCAAACACCAGGTCGGCTGTTCGCTGGAGACCGGTTCATATAACTGTCCGTACAGCAACAGGGCTACTTGGCGATCTTCGTCGATCGCAAGCTGTTTTTGATCAGTTGTCCAAAGCCGGCAGTTGTAACTCGAAGTATCAAAACGCGTCGTGGCTTTCACGCCCGCGGCAAGTTCAAAACTGCGGTCCACACTCGCCGGATCGTCTTGCACATCTCGTGGCCGCGCCATGCAGAGGAATCTCGGGCGTACCGACCCTACTCGACGCCCACGTTCATCATACTCCATACGTTCACTCTCCGGTTGTTATTATTGCGGGCCAGTTCTTTTCAGTGTAAGGCTTATTTGTTCTTTTGTCGGAAAGCAGACTTACTTCCTACTGGCATTGAAGAAATATCGGAAATGACTAGGCGCATCGAGACCGAATTCTGCGAGACCCCCGATTACGGCATACGCAATTGTACCAGTCGCGCCAGTCAAAATCAATGAAGCCCAATTCGTGGGCGGGATAAGATGCATGCCAAATTCCCATATGGCCCAAGCAATGGGCATAGCCGCAAGTGGCTTCAGCATAGTAAGTCGTGCATAATTGAAAATGTTGACATCCAGTATACGGCACAGTATTTGTGCCAGAAGAAGACTATATATCACCGTGGAAACAGATGCTCCCAGTGCGACTCCTTCGAGACCTATATGGGTGACAAGGATCACGCCAAAGATGATGCCAAAAGTCGCCCATAACACTGTGGCCACCGCTAAGCCTTTAAGTCTGCCAATACCGTAGAGGATTCGAACACCTAATGACTGAGGCAGCGAAAGACAGAGTGGCAACGAGAGAATCACGAGTGTGGGATAGCTCTGTTGGGCGTATTGCTCCCCAAGCCATAACGACAGAAACGGTTTTCCGTAAACTAGAAGCCCCACTTCGATAGGCAGAACAATCCAAAGCATATATCGCGTTCCGACGATAAACGCACGTCGTATAGCGTCCTGATCGCCACGAGCTTCGAGTGCGCTGATTGCGGGAGTCAATACACTTACAATCGAAAGCAAGCCGCTTCTTACTATAGCAGTCATGCGACCAGCGACAACGAAGAAGGTAACGTACTGCGGAGCCAGGAATGCCCCAACGATCACCGTTTGCGAGGAATAGCCGATGCGACCCGCCATCATCGTCACGAAGGCTAGCGCGCTATAACCTCGAATGATCTTGAATGTTTCTCGGTCAACCAGCGACGGCGAAAATCGCAGGTCAGGTAAGTACCTCTGCACCGCAATCATAGTGATTAGTCCTTGTACTAGCGTACACGCAGTAAACAAAGACGCCAAGGCAACGAGACCGCCTCCTAAAGAGAGAACAGCCACAATAAGAGCTGCGCTGACAAGACCCATCGAAATTCGAATCTTGACTTTTGTGGCAAACTGCCCAAGGCCGTAAAGGACCGCCGAATACACACCCACCACTAATTGGATCGCAACATTGACTCCCAGCAAGAGGATGAGCCAGCGGGCCTCCGTAGCAAGTTCAAGGGAAACACCAAAAGGCCGATGCCACAATGCCGCCATGCCGGCTGATACACATGCAGCGGCAGTTCCGGTTCCAAGGAATATACAAAGTGTCGTACTGAAAACGCGGTTCAAGTTTTCTTGATCTTTGACCTCTTCGAACTTCGCGATATATCGCACGACCGAGGCACCGATGCCCAGATCCAAAAGCGCGATGTAGGCCACCAGGGCCTCGATCAGTGACCATACCCCATAGCGAGCATCTCCCAAGCCATGAACCAGAACGGGGCACATCACGAATGTAATGGCCATCGACACAATAAAGCCCAGCCAATTCCATACGGCGTTGGTAAAAAGAGTTCGTTTTTGAGTGTTAGCGGCAGCTTTCTTCAATTTATTTATTCCTAAAACCACTACCGATGGCCATGGTTGGTTATTATTACCTATAAATTGCACTTAAAGGAAAAAGTGAAACCCGATTTCCAGACAGGCCTCTCATCAGTCTACTGAAATCTCCGTGAATAAGATATTGGATTGCATTTGAAATGGATTTGATGCTGTTTACCATGTATGCACTTCTTCTAGGGTGTTATATTTCTGTAATCGCTTGCGAGCGAACGGCTGGCAGTAACTTTATAATTTGAGGAATGCCTGGAAATGTCACGGAGTTCCGTTTACCAACATGGCGGTTTTACATTTTATCGTTGTCAAGTGTTGCGCGATGCGTTCGCAAATAGAAATGAAGTGCGAGTCGTCCCAATGTCCGGCCAGGTGCGAGCACTATCCGACCCATTGAATGGGAAGTCGGATTCCATCTCGAAATTGCATGAGTCAGATGGCCGAAAAAGTTCACGACTTGGCATTCTGGATTCCGGTGTGCCTGCTCCAGGATGCGAGAGAAAAGGAGTTGCCCCGGAGAAATCGAGGCATATTCAGGATTATATCCTATTTTGCATAGATGGCGAACGCCCTTGGAATAGCAAGCATAGGCAAACGCAACCGGAATCCCGTTGCATTCCAGGAAGTGCATTTCCATTTGATTCCATTCGGCCAGTTGTTTTGCTTGTCGCAATAAATAGGCATTTTCTCCTCGCTTCACCACGGAACTGCCGGCGCCGCCCTTCCAACTGCGGTCTTCGATTTTGAGTGCTTGGGACATTACTGCGGCGACTTCTTCCGCCCCGATCGGAATTCGCATCACATAACGCGTCTCGCCATGTTTGGCTAAACGACGTTCGCAATTGGACATTTTGTTGCGATGTTTTTTAGACCATGTGGCTTTGTACGCTTCCCATTCCCGCTTCGTATCAAGCAAGCCGAGAGAATATTCCACATCCACGTCATGCGCCATATTGGCGCGGCTTGCAGCCTCTCGGAATGCTCTCCAGCAATCCAGATCCAGGCGGATGTTTTGAAGCCACATAAGTTGCCATGGTAGCTTTTGTATCGCCTGAATTAACAAATCCATGATCTTGGTATTATCGATGTTCGGGTCCACAAGTAAAGCGCCGCCTGGTGCCCATGTACTGCCGCATAATGCACCGGCACTCAGTACACGACGCACCTTGGTACTCATCAAGGGTAGCGCAGCCACCCACTTTTCTCCCTGCTGAACAACAATCACGCGGATTTTAGTCTTCGGAGCAAACTGCTCGACCCATTGTGCCAGCAGTTCCGCGCGAGCAGTCGGTATTGTTACCTCACTTCTTTCCCATAGTGCATCCCAAGGTAAAGATTTTGCCCGTAGTTGCGCAACCGACTCAATTATAACGAAACTCAGGTCATGCATCACTTGTCTCAGCGTAATTATGAGTATTTGCTGACCATTCAGGAAATCGCTCCCGCACTCTAGCCACAATCTCGGCATAAGTTTCCGGTTCAACCTTGCGTCCCGTCGAACACGGAAAAGATTTTGGTAACGCATCCCGCTGTTCGACCATCACGTTCCGTTCATGGAGAAATCGCTCGATCCCCTCTACCGTGCCTCTAGGATTCTGGCAGAACTTCTCATAATAAACCGGGAGAAACGCCGATGAGCCAAATCGCTTACAATCTTCCTCGATTTGTTTCTCAATGAAGTAGATCTGGTCCACGACTTGTATGGCAGGTTTTTCACTTGTGATCGTTTTGTGTTCCCGCGGGCGTACTCCCAGCCAGCTATTAACATCGCCTTGAAGTTGTTCTCTGGCCCGGAGAATTGACTGCGCGGTGTCTACCGGATTTCTTTTGCATACCAGAAAACATGCTTTTGGAAAGACGTCGAGGATTCCCCCGATTCGCATCGAATTATAAGTCGTCTTGAAAATAATTGGCGCCTTTCCCGCGAACTGAATAGCACTGACGATTCGCCGTATAGACAGAAGCGTGGACTCCTCCAACATGCCACTCGGAGTATATACGTCAGGGCCTGGCAAAAACCATTGAAACCAGAAGTTCCCACATTCACTAGGCGCGAACTTCCCCTCGATCGTTCCAAACGACGAACGATATTGTGGCCTGCGTGTGGCTTCGATGTGGCGGGAAAGTAGCCGAGTTATCAAGGCCGGCGCTGCATAACAGTAGGCGTGCGTATTTGTTAGATAAGTCAAGGCAAGCTTATGCACCAAGGCTTCGTACAAGAGTGTTGTACCTGACCGCGGTGGGCCTATGATGAATATCGGACCTTGGATCGGTATTGGTTCAACACGCGCAAGCCAGACTTTTTCGCATATTTGTAGTGCCTTATTGACGAGTCTTTGACAGAGTTGTTTTACGACCATATCGATATCTGAATATTTTGGAAGGTATCTACCCATTGTGATGCATAGTTCCTATTGCACATGCTCAAATACTTTATCAACTTTCGAGATGCAAAACCGATATTTCCCGGACGCCTCTTGTGGAATTCGGTTGACAAACTCACATTCGTATCGCACGCCTTCACCGAAGTGCTCACTGACCAGACCGTGGATCTTCTTCTGTGAAGCCGGCCCGAACTCAGTATCCTTCACAATGCGAAACACAAAACGGTCGATTTCTTCCTGAATAATTTGCATCTGGACTACGCCGGGAATCTTTGTGTTAAAGTGATCGGTGAGTGAAATGCCCGAAACATATTTTCCATCTGGTGTGACTATGTAATCAGCAACACGTCCTTGGATGTCATTAAGAAGCGGCAATCCGCGCCCGCATGGACAAGTGTGATCGGCAAGCGATCCCATATCACCAATCTTGTATCGTATGATAGGCATGGCATGGTTCACAAGGTCTGTCACAATGATCATGCCGGGTTCCCCGGGGTTTGCCGCTGTACCATCGGGACGCAGGATCTCCACGGCAATTCCATCCGAGTTGATATGAAGGCCATTATGTCGTTCGCACTCGCAGGCAATTAGACTAACTTCTTCGCAACCGTATCGATTCGTGACTGGGCACTGAAAGACATCTTCAATCGTCTGGCGCTCCCAATCATGAAGAACCATCGCAGCGGAAATAATACCACGAGGGCGAATATCTTCTGGTCCATGCGATTGTAGGTATCTCGCAAACAGGTAGAGCGAATGAGCATGTCCGAAGAGCAGTTTAGGCTGAAGCTTTCGCAACAATATTGCAAAGTTCTCGAATGACGTTTCATCGGCATCGAGACAATCGAGGAATACGGTCCGCTCGAGTAGTCTGTTGCGAAGACGGCCTCGCCATGTGTGCATGCGCAACTCGCCCGCGGGGTTGCCCCAAATAATGGCTTTTCTGTCTCCCAATCGCCATCCGGACCACTCGTCGGCACGCAAAGTTGCTCCTCGCTTGAATTGCCCCGCGTCATCATCAACGTAAACCTGCACGGGCACTCCCGTAGAGCCTGACGTGCGTTTCAAATGAAGCTCTGCTTTATTGTATGCGGAAGAAACCATTCTCTCGCCATGAGCGCGAAGGTCGTTCTTCGTCAACAAAGGCAAACGTGACAGGTCTGCCAGTTGATTAACTTCATCGGGGTGAATGCCAGCGGTCTCCAATCGCTCCTTCCAAAATTGTGTTGTTCTATAGGCGTGTGTAATTATTGATTTTAATAACGTTTCTTGTTTAACCTTAATCTGCTTGGGTGAATCGAATTGGGTCCGCAGCATACAGTTATAATGTCGCAGGTAGAGGCTACGCTCCCACGTGGCCCAGAGAGGAGCGATGATCTTACGTGAAAATGGTGCTAAAAGGTCCATCGGAAAAGCTCTCTGCATATGAGTGGAAGAATTGTAGTTAACAAAGACTGCGGAGCGTGCACGGAGCAAGGTTTTGATCTCCCTAACGAAAAGTAAACCGAAAAACGGTTCGCAGTGTTTGGATGAAAGATGCCAGAATTAAAATTATCATGTTCACTGACACGAAAAGGTTTTTTATGGTGAATTGAGGTGTACCCATATTCTTTCCACGTTTTTGTTGCATAAATCATGTTCTACACAACCGAATTGTGATTTATCTGAATTATGGATGCGGAGGATTAAAGAATAGGGCATATTGGTTCCGTCTGCAGTTCTAATAATCACGCTCTGAATTGTTCAATAAATATTTCAGTAAGTCAATGACCATCCTACTTCCTTTAGGTGAAGTGCAATAGACTTGTACTGGTTCAGCCCACTGTGACCACTTCATCGAGTCGACAGCACATTTTCTGATATGCGGCGAGAATCATCTCTCGGCATTCCGGAAACTCGGTATATTCCGTCTGCTTGCGTACATTGTGACGGACATACTTTTCTACATTTTCGTTCCGTTCAAAACCAAGCGAATCCATAAGAGCTGGCCAAGTTTTGTCGGGCTGTGTTATGAACTCTTCATACCGAATGGCCACAACAGTATCAGGGTGAGCATTTCGAAAGTGAAGGCATCGCTCAGTTGCGAAGAGCCATTCAATAAGTGCCTTTTCGAACTCTGTCAGTTCATCAAGGTTCACCAAGCCACAATAGATATCATGTTTTTGACACGAATGAACAATCGATTTCCACTTAATCTCACCTTCGCCCCACCACGGATGACAGGCCCGAAACGGAGAGAGCCGGTATGTTCCAGACTTCAATGAGTGCCGGACTACAGACTGAGCGACTTCTCGACCATCACGGATTATCCAGACAATTTGCGATAGCGGATTCAGCGAGTGCAGCCATTCCAAACGAAAAGAATTATCAGGGTTCTTTTCCACAATGAGCGACCTATTGTGGTAGGCGGTAATGCTATGCCAGATTCTTTCCATACGATGTTGTTGTTGCGATTGTACTGGCGGCAGAGCAAGATCAAGCGGTTTGCCGTCCATATAACGTTGAATGTAAGTGCATGGGTCGATTGTGCTCCATAGTTCCCGCTCTTCATAGAGATAGCAGACATATGGAAGGATCGAGAAACACTTACCCAAAATTGTAGTTCCTGATCGTCCTGCACCAACAATGAAGACTGGGGCGCGAAGATTCATGTCAGTACGATCCTTGATCGCCAAGTACTTGAGATATATTGGGTAACCAAGTCTTTTGAGCAGTCTGCCAGCAGCTTCGATATCGGGCATTACGGAAGTGAACATGAGGGCATCTCTATCGGGAAAGACTCTAAATAAAACACATGGCACGGACTTTGTTGTTTGGAAAATGGAATAGGAAGCATTATGGCGTACTGCCTTCTTAGTAGTGTTAGTGGCCGCTGATTTTGGCACTAACAATCTCCGCATACAATTCCATCCACAGCTTTCCGATGGATGGTAGTGCATACTGGTTGGCACTAGTACGTGCATTGCACGAGCACTCGCGCCACAATTGTGGATCATCCAAGAGTCTATGGATGGCTTGATGAAGTTGCTGCGGTTGGCCTGGCTCAACTAAGATGCCCTGCATGCCGTCTTTTATCATATCCGGAACTCCTCCTACAGGAGTTGCAACAACGGGCGTGCCACAAGCCATTGCTTCCAGGAGTACCATCGGGAAGCACTCTTGGTAAGATGGCAAGACTACGACTTTGGCTTTTCTGAAAATTTCACGCTTCTCAGGATCTTCAATCCACATTTGGAAACAGCAAATGTAAGGTCGATCTTTTGGCACGATCCCATCTCCCCACAAATAATATCTGGGAGTCCCGTGATTCGAGCCAACCACGTCGAGTTTTGCCGCCGCCATTAGATCAGGAACTCCCTTTTCCGGCATGAGACGCCCCAAGTAAACCACGTCGTATTCCCTGTCCTCGTATGGTAAAGGCGATTCTTTAAGGTAATCCACAGGAACAGGATTCGGAACCACAGCACAAGGGAATTGCCCAACCTTGTTGGAGAAATCATCTCGCAAGGTTTTCGACAAAAAGCACAGAAGTTGCGAACCCCTATATGCCCGACTAGTTATCCATCGCACCATGCGAAAGAGTTTCAAATACGCACCTGCAATATCATAATGGAACTGTAAGACAACAGGGAGGCCAACAAATCGGGAGATGAAGATATATGGTAGATTTCGTATTTGGTCAAAGGGTGAGCATATCAAAACATGCACAAGGCAAGGCCTGCGGCGCATTAAGAGATATACAAAGCGAAAGTACGCCAATACACTAAACAAAGTGTATTTGCACTTGCTTCTTTCACTTCTCACTGATGCATGGAAAATGACGTCCGGCAAATAAGTAAGTAATAGCGATGTAACTTGCTGAACACCACCTTTCATGCTGTCGTCATATCCAACATACACGATGGGCTTTCGGTTGAGTATAGTTTCGCTTCTATATGAAGCAGTCGTTGTCATAGCCTTCACTTTGGATTTTCGGGATGATGCATGCTCACAGAAACAATGTGTTAGGGAGTTCTTGAGTTCTTCCGGCCAAAACCATAGTTGCCTTGTGGCGCTAGCAACTAGAACCGAAAGCCGGCCACGAGACGCCTGGAGAAGCCATCGACGCATCCGATCCATTGGTCTGGACCAATATAATGCAGGTCTGCGTGATGCATGCCACTTCGGCTCCAGCCGGATCCAGTTCCGGAGAGTAATGGGCTTTCTGAAGATTCTTTCTCTTTATAGGTAGTTGTCGATAACTCAAATATCTCGAACGCACGAAGGGCCGTACCATACGTGGGGTAATCGTTTTGGGCGAATCGAATGATTCGCCCGTCAAGTATTAGCACGCGGCCACCCGGCCTGGCAATTTGGCAATTGCCTTCAATAATTGGGCTGCATGGGTGTTCTTGCCACTCTCCAGTCAGATCTTCGCAAAAGAAGAGACGTAATACGTCATGCGATGCTACCGACGTGAACATCCACCACTTATCGTCGTAGTAGAATGGAGTCGCGTCGGCTACATCAGGGAGACTAATCAATGTTTTCTCAAATGTCCAGTCGTAAGGAAAATTATGCGACTTGTACAACCTAACGGAATTCTCCCACGAGGTCTCTGGAATCATGTATAATTCCTTCTTCCACTCAAACACACATGGATACGACAAATGAAACGGTTCGACGAGTACAATTTGTTCGTACTTCCATTTCAGGCCATCATAGCTTGTTGCAAGACCGATGTCTCCGTGTTTGGAGTCGTGGTGGATGACTTCAAAAAACATGTACCATTTGCCATGCTGTCGAATCATGAATGGGTCCGCCACTGCTTCCGCATATACGTCGTTAACGTCTCGCGCCGTCAAGACAGGATTCGCCATTCCCTCCATAGGTGCAATATTCAAGGGAGAATCTCCCATGTAAATTCCAATCGACCATTCTTTGCAGTACTCGCCAAATATGGAGTTCTTACAAAAAATAACATTCGCGGCTGCCGAAGATGCCATAATTGTGTATCTGGGGCAAGAACGCACGATGGAATGGACACTTTTAAAAATGTTACGCATATTACAACTACTGTTTAGCTGTCCTTAAACACATTCAATGGCGACACGAGAGTATAACTCCAGAAGATTATTTGCGGCAACTTGATTATCGAACCGTGTTTGCGCCACGGGCGCAAATAATTCAGCTTGTTGCTTGCATGGTAAACGGATAGCTTGTTCGATTGCATTTGCCAGGGCTGCCGGCTCACCAGCCGGAGGCGTCATGGACGGCGTCTCTCGGAGCACTTCACGTAGCCCAATCGCATCGGAGCCCACAACCGGCACACCGAGAACCATCGCTTCCATTGGCAGCAATGGGCATGCTTCACGGAGCGATGGCATGACCAGTAAATCTATTTGTGAAAGCAATGGTTCGATTGTCGGTACCGGATCTACAAAACACACCATTGCGGATAACGTCTCGTCATTTTTAACTTCACGCATATACTCGCCACGGTATCCATATGGATCACGTATAGCCACAAGTCTTAGCTTATCGGCATATCCGCGGGAAGCTAATATCCTCAGTGCGTCAAGCAGAACTAAGAACCCCTTCTCGGGCATAAATCTCCCAAAGTAGCCAAGAACCTTGATGCTAGAATCCCAGGTAAACTCTGCACGAAGTGATCGAGCATGATGTTGTTCTGCCTGCCATAGAAGTCTGGGAACGTCAACGCCATTTTGGATCACATGAATGGAACACCGCGACTTCTTCCAGCCAGGAAAAAAATCCAGATGATTTGACTTGCAGTCATGTGACACTGGAATTATTACATCGATTCGACTCGAGAAAAAAGACACAATTTGCTTTTTAAATTTACCGGATACGCCGATAAACTCGCTTTCATGGCGTGTGTCGTGCAAGGTAAGCAAATGAGGAATTCGAGCAAAGTAGTTTGTGATTTCGACTTCAACACCTGCACGTAACCCCTGTGAGTGTATGAGTGAGAACCTTGAGGTCTTAAGCGTTTGGCGAAGCGCCTGACGTAATCGGCAGTGTCCGTTATGAATCGAAGCATCAACATACTCTACACCTGGCCAATCACACGTATCCTGCTTAAAAGATTCAAACGCTTCTCCACGGGGAGCAACAAAAGTAAATTCATATCCTGAATCTTTGAGCGTTATAAAATTATGCAGCAGATATGTTCGGATTCCACCTAGCGGGTATAGTACAACCACCAAAATTCTATTTTTTTTTGCGGAATGTGGCATATTGGCTTCTACTCAGGAAGTGCTATCACGGGGCTCATTTTGTGACGGTTCCGAACTACTAACAGTTTCTTCATCCTCTATACATTGATGCGATGCCAGATTATTGGACATTGTCAGGTAATCTCGTTGCCGGAGAAAGTAAAGAGCTATGCCGGAGAAAGCGCCGAACCAAAGCCAGTTGTAGCGTTTTAGATTATGCCCCCCCCAACCGAGAAGAAAGAGAAGAAGGCAGGATAAGCTTGCCGCGACGCAGATGTGAAAAAGGAATCGTGAATATCGATCATTATCAACATACAAACGTCTCGCTTCCAGTAGGTTGCCAAAAAACGCCCAGGCAAAGCCTATCAATACGAGTAGTCCAAAAATCCCCAGTTCGCCCATGGCTTGGTTGTAGAGGTTGTGGGTAGCGAAACCTGTTTCGGCTCGGTAAGATCCTAACCCAGCACCAAAAAGTGGATTTTCGGCGAAGCTTTTCATGCCATACCAAAAGGACGCGGTTCTTGATTCCGCCGAAGATAGAGCGGTAGCCCCCCCCCTCGAAGAATCAATCAAAGTCATGTAGCGATTCTGTAAATTATCTGACAGGCTTACCCAGACGATCGGAGAAAGGATAAGGAGTACCGGTAGAATCCGCCATCGGTACTTCGATAATGCCGATGCAATGGTAAACAATAAAAGTAGTGCCGCGAAAGCCGACCTCGATCCGGTCAAGAGGATACAGGAAATCGCAAGCACCGCGAACGCTATGACAGCGCCGTGCTGCCACCTGGTGCGAGCAATCGTCCATGCAGGTAACAGGAAAGGAAGCGAACAGCTGAGGGTTCCACCGAATGCATTCGGGTCGTTCATGGTAAGGTCAACGCCAACCATCCGCCACGTGTCCATGCGATAGACACCTTTGCCATTAAAGTACTCTAGAAGTGAATGCAATTCGTAGATTGCTATAATGCAAAGGAATCCCAATATGAGAAGCGTGAAATCGCGTTCATTCCGCACTGAAGTTACCACGAGGACATAGAAGACCAATATCTTAAACCAATTTTCCACGTATTGAAAAGTTACGTACGGGCTGAATTGCGACGCGAAAAAAAATGTTGCCGCAAGTAGAAACACTCCATAATGGCTACGGCAGGGGATCCAGGTTTTCTGCGTACAGAATGCCCAATAGGCGATTGTAATGATCATGTAGACTCGCTCAATGTGATAATCTCCTATCCACGGCCAGACCTCGAAGGGCCTGTGTACGAAAAGCCACATATAGCCGATTAGGAGATAGATCATATTGAAACAACCGATCGTTTCTGGAAAGAGCTTTTGTGCAATACAGCTTTCGCAAAACGAGCAGTCCTTTTGTATAGAGCATGCGCGTTTAATCGAGCTGCATTTTTGAATGTTCGTCTCAACAATAAAATGTCGGCATCGTGTGTATTATTGTTTCCAAATTGCCGCTTATAACTACTATCGCCAATTCCAAAATTAATCCGTCGAGGCGAGCGATAACCGATCAGGTCTCTGATCAACATGTACAACAACACGCTACCGGGAGAATACCGGGAGTAAGATTGAACATAGCCTACATCGGAATAATGAAATACGTCCCGATATTGATACCCCACAACAAAGGCCACTTCTTCGCCGTTACCCTGCAAAAGATATGACCGCAATGAACCGCGTTCGGCCAGATCCACAAACCGATCGCGTTGAGCGTCAGAACTGCCCAATTCTATGCCAGCCTGTTCATATTGCCACGTACAATGAGAGGCCGCGCGTAAGGCATTGACAAATTCATCCGCCTGGTCTTTCGATTCGATCCTCATAAGCTTCAGGTTTCCCTTGCAGTTGTCGCGAAGCACGCGTTCCTGGCGCTTGAGATTATAGCGTTTTTTTCTGTTGAATTGGCCAAGATATTCTTGAAAGCTCTCGGGCAAATCCACACTATGGAATAGACGCACGCCGTCAGGCAAATAGACATAATGACTGTCGGATCGCCAATTCGTTTGCTGAAAATAATTCCAACAGGGGCTGTCAAGCGGGATCGACTTCATATACACGGCATCACTCATGGGAAAACGATCCCACAACGAGTTGAAAAACTTTCCATACAGGTCATTATCGGCCGGCAGTGCTGGCTGTCCTCCCGATACTACTGCAGTACGTAACGGGATTTGCTTTGCATGGCTTCTGCTCAGCGGAAAATGCAGTTGGTAAGTACTCTCATACACGGGCGATGCCCCAACCAGCTTGTCTTGAACATCTCGGGCAATAGCAAGATGCAGATTAGCGGCATTGTTGCATGCCGTCATGTGGTTCCACCACAGCGGTGACTGGTAAAATGCATATAGATTTGTGTTTTCTGACGATATCTTTTCCCATTCGGTCTCAATGGCAGGAAATTCATTCTGATTACTCGCAGAAACAAACGACAATGTATGAAGGCCAACACCCGAGGGATGCTGCGAGTTCAGTATCGGATCATTGTCATACGTTTTCAAAGCAGATCTTTCCGTAATCAGGTGGTAATTTTGCCGGAATCGGGATGCTCAGTATTTTTTGATATGCTTTTCGAGTTTGAGCGAGATTCATGGAAGATGGCGTGTTTTAAACGAACCAGTTTCCAACGGAAGAATATTATGATTATTCCGACACGGCGAAAACCGGCCTTGGCAACACTTCTATTCACCGACCGGTTCGAAACCATGCCGGCACTTATAATGCGCGGTCTTATATTCGACTCACTGGCCAGGATATGACTACATGTTTCCCGCAACAACAAAGGATAGATCGATTTTCCACGCATACCAGGCACGATAAAAGCATCTCGCAAGTTATATGTCTTTGTATTGCCACAAACGAGATGCGGAGGCGCCGGTGCAATCCAAACCATGCCGACCAGACCTTCGGAAGCTTTTCTGGCTATGGCACATTTACAACCACTGCTGAAATCCTGTTCACAACGGTCGATCAACTCCTGCCCTTCGAAAGCTTGAAGTGCCTGGATATCTTCGAAATTCAGATCTGACATTGCAGTGGCAAAACCAATTGTAACCCCTTCCGGAATCCTCACCTCCGGTTTAGTTGTATCTCCGGCATATTCATACAAGTACTTCAATTGAATACTTATACGTGGAAGCAAATGTGTCCCCATAAAATACCACACCGTTCGCAACAAACCCTCCGATGCGATCCTTTGGCGATGATGCGTTTTCATTTACTATCGTCCTGCAGACAAGCTTTCGGTGCTAAGGAATACTGTGTTGATCCAGTTCTGAGATTTGCATGGTAGAAATCAGCATGGTCAAGTGCTGCGGAATCAATGCCGTAAAGCTGGTGCACCCTTTTCCGCGCTTCAATCGCCATTTTCTTGGCTTGCCTTGGACTGGCCAGCAATTTGAGGATTCCCGCGGCCAATTCACTCGGGGAGTCGGCTGCAGTGAGAAGACCGTTTGTGTCTGTTTCGATCAATTCCGAATTTCCGCCAACGTTGGTTGCAACAATAGGCCGACAGGCAGCCATGTACTCAAGGAGTGCATTTGACAGTCCTTCGGCTCGGGAGGGCAGAACGGCAACATCGAGGTTTGCTAGGAATGCTGGAATATCGCTAACTGATCCCAGCAAACGAACGTTATTGCTGAGACCGAGGTCGTCGATTAATTTCTGGTAAGGTTTTTGCTTACCACCGCCGGCAATTTCAAACTGGGTGCCCGGGTGTTTATCAAGCACAGCTTTTGCCGCATGGATAAATATATCGGGCCCTTTGACTTCACGTAAATTGCCGACCATACCCACTACGGGAGATTGTACGTTTGGTTTGGGGGTCCAGGGCAAAATATGTTCAAAACGGTCCAGTACTATACCGTTGTGAATAACGACCACGTTATCGGGATTCACTTTTTCCTGCACAATAATCGACTGACGTGCTGCTTCGCAATTGGCAATGATCTTATCAATAAATAAACGGTTGAACATCTTTGCTATACTATCATCCTCACCCTTCATCCAGTGGCCAATGCTGCGTCGAGAGCCAAACACGGCGCGAACTCCAGCGGCTTTAGCAAGAGGGGCGGCAAAGAGAGTACTGTCGTAAAAAAAGGTCTGCACGACATCGATTTTATTTTGTCTCAAGTATCGCCATAATCGATGGGCCTGCCGTATGGCAAATAATGATATGAGGCTATGCACACCCAGCCTTATAACCGGAACGTCATTTGGCTCCAACTGACGACTTGAATCTTCTTCGCCGTCGAGCAGACACAGATATGGCTGCACTCGCTCGCGATCGAGGTGCTTCAATAAGAGCAGCAACTGCATTTCCGTGCCCGCTTGCGACAGGTTGTCGATGACAAAGCAAACGCGGATGCTTTTCTCAATGAACATAAGCAGACTTAATCTTTTGATTTAACAACTCGATCACTATCGCCGGCAGCAATGCTCGTGACCATGTTTCGATATTTTCCGATTTTGAAATCACGGAATTCTTCTGGATCCCCTGTCTTGCCATCCTCGGCCGCCTTAACAACGTTATAAGCTTCTCTGGCAGTCATAAAGTGTAGCGTGATGCCGCGTCTCGAGCATTCCTCCTTGAGGCATTTAAGCATCCATTCCATGTCGTGAGCGAGTACAATCTCTTTGGATTGCGCGCCATGACTATATACTTTCACGAACACCCATTCCGGTCGTCCATGCACATGGATGTTGGCGTCGATCCATTTTGAAATCCTTTTTGGATGAAAGCGCGGATCGTTTTCAATTGCACCATATTCCAGGGCGCCGTTCCAAGTGATGGAAATCGGTCCCTGGAAAATCATCAATTTGTCGTTTGTCGGGTTATTTACCTGAACATCAATTCCTGTATCGTACGACTTGGGAAGGTCCGGATCATCATCTACGTAGTAGATCGAATTGACTTTTGACGGTTGGGCGGGAGTTCCTATCGTCGAGAATGTAAAGTCTGCATAACAGCCTTTTTCTTTCAATACCTGTATCTGATTTGTCAAACCAAGGGACTGCTCGCTGGGACGGCTTGCATCCAAATCCCATACACCTGCAATATAGGCGAACGCAGTCTTTGGCGGCGAGTCCACCGTTATCATGGCACCATACTTCTGATACCAAGTGATAGCTTCCTGAAGCTTTTCAGCATAGTTCTCCCTGTTGATTCCACTGCTGGGAGCCAGGTGCCAATGCATTTCAATCTCGCCATATCCCTCAAGAGCCATATTGGAGAGCCGTTGCATAATCGCGTCATTGTGATGATCGAAGGGGTAGAACCACGTGTAGCGGAATCGGTTTCCATAGTTGTCATGACATTTATCGGATATCTCCTGGAACTTATCGCACCAGGCATCGTTGTTTCGCGCACCGCGCTTGAGATGCTTTGGACCTCCGTGCTCGTAATGGTCGACCATTATGAATATCAGATGCTTCCGGTCATCGGGTATCTCCGGATCAGGATTATGGGATGTCCAGTATGACATCGCCCAGATGTAAGCCTGCCAACGAATGAGCGATTGACCAAGACTTGCTCCATTATATCCCACAATGCAGACAATACTTACCGCGAACAAAAGCATAACTCGAGCAATTACTGTCTTTGGCCAAAGCTTTTTCAGCAGTTTCATGATTTTCAAAATTATCCTGATATCTTATTTCTTAATTTCAGTGCGGCAAACAACAAGCGATATTCTTCCGCGTGCCTCGCAAAAGTGAACTGTTCAGATACATGCTCCGAGGAGTTGGTTTTCATTTGGTTTCTGAGAAAAGTGTTTTCGAGCAGACGCTGAATAGCATTGGCCAAGGCGGTTGCATCGTTGGGGGGCACAATCTTGCCAGTCTTGCCATCGACTACGACTTCCGAAGTGCCGCCCACATCGGTCGCCACCACCGGCACGCCGGCCGCGGCGGCTTCCAGAAGCACGTTGGGCAAACCTTCGGTATGGGAAGACTGCACGAATAGATCGATATGTGGCATGAATCGGTCCAGATCCGATCGAAAACCGGCGAGAATGAAGCGGCCCGCGAGCCCCAGCGAATTTATGCGAGCCGCCAGTGTTTCTCGCAAGGCTCCGTCGCCGAAGAGCACGAACCCTGTGTGCGGGCTTTGATCGATGACTTGTTTAGATGCGTCAATAAATACGTCAAAACCCTTCTCGGGGCTAAGTCGACCGGCCGCGGCGATAATAATTTTCGGCGGATCGGAAAACAGGGCTTCTAGCTCTTGACGGTCGGTCACGTCGGGGCTGGCGAATCTTTCGGGGACGACGGCGTTGTGGATCACGCTAACATTATCGGCTGACACACCGGCGCGGCGGACCTTTTCAGCCTGAGCCTTGGACACGCATACTACGCGGTCCATGCGACGCAGCACGCGGCGGTCCAGGATTTCGTAAAGTCGGACTCGCCAAGATTCCGCTGTCCAACCCCGCGAAACCGAAATGACGGGTATGCCCAGTCGCCGACCTGCCAGGCCGCCGAGGATATTAGCTTTATAGCCGTGGCAGAGCAGCACGTCCACCGGGTGCATCGTGAGTTGCTTTGAAAGATCGTGGAACGCCGCTATCAAGCGGGGCATATCGTGCTTGATTTCGACGGTTTCGAACCCGGCGGTACGCGCTTTGTCGAGAAACGGGCGGCATAGTCCGGTTTCTGAAAACGATATGAAGTGGGTGTGCCAGTCGGGCCTGAGTGCACACGCCAGCCCCAGCATCTGTCGTTCGGGCCCACCGAGAAATCGAGAGGAAGTCAAATGCGCAAGCACACGTTTTGACATCCCGTCCGCGGTTCTGCCGGGAGTGTTAAAGACATCGGTGGTGTGTGCGACGTTCATGATTTATAGCGTAGTTATGAAGATAGCGACCGGGTGCCGGCTATACTCGCGGTGTACGTTCCCATGGTGTTTCGGATGTTTTAACAAGAGCGGGAGCGGCAAGGAGTAGATATCGCACGGTTACAAACGGCATTTTCAGCAAAAGCAATATCCGCCTTGGAGTCATGCCGATGCGAGCCATCCCAAGGTAAACATAGACTACATACAAAACAAGCATGGCACCGCAGCAGACCAGTAGAAAGTTTGAAATGGGTCCCGGGATCAGGAAAAAACATCCCAGCCCGAGCCCAGCCGTCAAGATGAATTGCCCTAGCACAATTGGTCGGCTTAGAATCCACATCGTAAATCCGGCATCGAGTAGGAGCCAACGATGTTGCTGCAGCCCCTGCCAAGCGGCGCGCAATCCGTGCCGGTAGGCCAGTCGCGAGTTGCCTCTGATCCATCTTTTGCGTTGGGAATAGAGTTGGCTGTTTTGGGTGGGAAATTCGGAACGCACTTGTGCTTCGAGCGTGAAGCCGATCCGCTCACCGTTTCTAATCAATTCCAGAGAGTACTCGGTGTCTTCGGTGTTCGATAGTGCTCGCCAGGGCCACTTTTCCAGGACTTCTCGGTGGAATGCCATTCCGGTACCGCGTAGGAAGACCGCCATGCCCAGCATCGACTTGGGCGCGTAGAACAGTTCATTTTCCAGTGTATTGGCTAGTCCAAGCATAAAGCTTAATGCATTGCTATCGGGATTCTCGACCATGTCGGTGGCTTGCACAACTCGATATCCATTCGAAAAAGCCCGATCGAACGCGCGAAGGGACTGTGGGCCAATTATGCAATCGGCATCGAGCACGACAACCACGTCATTGTCGCGACCAAGAATTTGCGGCAAGGCCCACTCCAAAGCGTGTCCCTTGCCGCATCGCCGTGTGTCGTTGCGAACCAGGCAGGCAGCGCCGCAATTTCGTGCGACCGTTGCCGTATCATCGTCACAATTGTCGGCTACAACGATGATCTCGAATCGATCTTGGGGATAATCGAGAGCCATTGCCGAGTCCAACGAGATGCGGATCGTATGTTCCTCGTTGTGGGCTGGAATGACAATCGCAAAGCGAAGCAGGTGTCCATCGACGCATCCGCGGCGATGCGGAACGAGACATGCCACGAGCGCCAGGGCTGCGTGATATAGGCATACGGCTGCACTTACCGCCGCCGAGACGCCGGTTATAGCTAATAGAATCACTAAGTAGCCGTTCATGGTTGCGACAGTTTTATATTAAATAGTAGTAGGATTGTCTGGCAACGTATCCATTCAGTGTGAAGCAGGCGCATCTTGGCGACGACATGATCTTACGGCCTCGAGCAGAAGTCCCGTCCCTGCCCCAAAGTGTATCGTTGGGAATACAATGGGCAGCCATGCAGCCAGCGGCAGGTCGGCATGCCTGACTGCGAGCTGCGCGGAAGCGATCCCGATAACCGCTAAATAAACACCGACTGCGACAAACCAGGCAATCGCCATGGTGGATGAAAATCCCGCCAGCATCAGGCCCGGCACAATACCGGCCACCATCAGGGCCGGCAGAAGTGTGCGAGAGGAAAATGTCTCCGGATGCTTGCGCATCATCCGAATTCGCCCACGGCCGTAGCGAAAGAGTTGCTTGAACAGCTCGCACAGACTTGCCCGCGGTTGGTAGCTGACGGCCGCGTTGGGCGTAAAATAGCATTTCAAGCCGGCTTTGTCGCAGCGGATGTTGAATTCGTAGTCCTCGCAGGCGTCAAAGTTTTCGTCGAAGTAGCCTACTTTCTCGAAAACATCGCGGCGGTAGGCAACTGCCACGCTGGCGGCCGGGACGAATTGTGCTTTGTCGGAGTAGATGAATGAATCGGGATGGTGGCCCAACCAGGAGGAGCGGGCAGCGGATATTGCTCGTTGCAAGGCCGTGGCGGCGCGGATGTCCTGCGGCTGTGGGCGACCGACACAGTCGGCTCCGGACGTCTCGAAGGCTTCGGCCACGTTTGTCAGAAGATGATCGTTCTCCAACTCGCAATGACCGTCGATTATAAGCACGACATCGCCTGACGCATGGCGGATGCCGATGTTGCGGGCGGCACTGGAGAGACGGTGGGGATTTTCGAACAGATGCACGTTCGGGTAGCGGTCCGCATATTTCTGGACGAGATCCTGTGTTCCGTCAGTCGATTGGCCGTCGATTACAAGAATCTCGATACACTCCGGATCATAGGACTGCGCAAGTAGCTGAATGAGCACTCCCTCGATACAATGTGCTTCATTGAAAATCGGAACCACGATGCTTATATTGGGAGCGTGATCTTGTATCATCGTTATGGATTTGTTATCCGTTTTCATCGCGGTTCATCAAAAACAATAAATGAAAGATCGTTCGGTTTAGGATTTGCGTCCGCAGTTTGCTGACGGCACTCCTCTGTCGAGAAGATCCCCCACACTCTTTACGGAATCTGTAACAGTTCCAAAACGGAACTGCGTCAAGAGGTGTTCCAGTTTCGCGTACGTTCGAGATAAGTTGACTCGGTGACGAAAGCGGGAGAGACAATTACCGGCGGAAACCTTAGGCTGGGCAGGGTCTATTTCCCATGGATGAACATAGAACATGAACGGCATTTTGGCTGCGCGAAGAATATGTCGAAGACAGGCAGTCACGCAATGCAACGGCAGAAGCCGAAAGTATCCACCACCCCCTACCGGAAGATTGACACGCTTACAACGCAGTACAGCGGGCGGAAACTCGACCAGGTTGCCCGACGGTGTCCAACGCTGATGCACAATCGGTTCGGCATCAGGCATACCATAGCGGTCATGGTGGATGGGAAAAACGCTACAATCTGTTGTGAATCCTTCTTCTGCCAGTATCTCCAAAGCCCAAGCAGAATGGTCTGTAATCGAAAAGCTGGGGGCACGGTAGATCGTGACAGGCTTGTCGATAAGGTCGGCCAGAAGATCACGGGACTCGCAAATGTCCTGCCGAAATTCTTCACTGGTTTGTTCGTAAACGAGGTGATGCCAAAATCCGTGCGAGGCGATTTCGTGCCCGGCAGCATCGATCTTGCGGACAAGTTCGGGAAATCGGCGAGCTGTCCAACCAAGGACAAAAAAGGTCGCAGTGACACGATGCTTGGCCAGTAAATCAAGCATGCGCGAAGTATTCGAAACAACGCGGTGCTCGAAGGTGTCCCAGATATCACGGTTGATGTCACGTTCGAAGGCTGACACTTGAAAGTAATCTTCTACATCGACGGTGAATGCGTTTATAAGGCCTTCTGCAGTCAGGTTAAAGGCGGAGTCATCAGTGGAATGCGCGAGCAATACAATATCTCTTTTTTAGAAACCGTTAGCTGCCAGGAAAGGTCATCGCCTAGGCCTTTAGTCTAGACTCCGTCCACATGGGTTGCGCAAAAGATCGCATCCAATTACAAATAAAAGTCAGGTATTTACCGGCGATCAGGTCCATCAAAACGGTATTCATTCGCCGATTTGCCAGACATGGGCGTTACGGGATTGGACATTCCCATCCTGCAAATATGCCGCATATCATTAAGTATCAATGAGTTCTGGTATCAGCTTAGATATTTGGTAATGTTTTGACTGAAGCCCCTTATCACGGGCTGGATACCACATAATTAATTATGATTACGAGCATACGGTGTGTCAATACTCCCCCATAGAGTGTACGGTTTCCAGCAACTCCTCGTGACACCCTGAAAACAAGGGAATCAGAGGACATTAAGCCGTTACCGTCCAAAAAGTAAACACACGACAAAAGCCTGTTAATAATTGAGGTTTGAGATTGATTTTCAAAAATCAACACGCTGTCTCTCAAGCCGGTGGTGATACTCTCTAATTTCATGCGATGATATGCAACTTTGCCAGCAAATTAGCGGTGCTTCTTTTTTCAATCCGGTGTCGATTGTCTCTGTAACAGCACACCATGCAGTGACCCACCGGGAGTCGTACTTACGAGAATCATGATCTGATACATGTTCTCATTGTTTGGTAACATCATGGAGCAACTCGGTAAGTACTCATGTTGCCCCATCCGCTGCATAGCCTCTGCCGACATGCCCGTGTTCTTATCACCGATGCTAGAAAAACCTCTATCACCCAGGCTATAGAAAGAGAGCCGGGTTAATGGTATATTGCAGACTGCGACAGGCGGAAATCCCATAGATGCCGCTCGCGTTTTACGACGATGGATTTTCCGGGTGCGAAACACTGGTAGTCCTTCATGATTCCTGCCCGCGAGAAACAGAATTATGTTGCAGAACCGAGATTGTCGCCAAGGAAAGATGAACACGTTGTGGACGTTGGGACTTGCATCGGTTACTGCCGCCGTGGTATTGGTGGCGATGATGGTCTTCTGGCGTCCACAGACGGGAACCGCCACCGACAAGCTGATCGTGTATTGCGCTGCCGGAGTCCTTCCACCCGTCGAACGGATCGCGGCCGAGTACGAGAAAGAGTATGGTACGGCGGTTGAAATCAAGTATGGCGGATCGAATAGTCTCTTATCTCAGCTCGAAGTCGACAAGTTCAGCGAGGCTGACTTATTCATCGCCGGCGACGATTTCTATACCTCGTTGGCCCGCGATAAGGGCCTGGCCGCCGAAACTCTGTCCGTCGCCCACATGCGTCCCGTTGTGGCTGTTAGAGCCGATGGCGCTACGAAGATCGCGAAGTTCGTGGACCTGTTTGACGAACAGGTTCGCCTAAGTGTACCCAACACGGAACAGACGGCCCTGGGTCGCGCTATCCGTGCCAAGCTCTCCGCAATCGAATCCGCGAATGGCAATGCCTGGTTGCGACTCGAAAAGCATGTTCAAAAGCACGGCGTATTCAAGCCCACGGTGCCCGACGTGGCCACCGACGTAATTGTGGGTAATGTCGACGCGGGCATTGTCTGGGACGCGACGGTGGCCATGCCAGACGTGCGAGGCAAGCTGCGGTCCATCTCGCTGCCGGAACTGGAGACGGATCCAAACCTGGTGAGCGTTGCGGTGTTGAATTCGTCACCCCAGCCTACCGCCGCATTGAAGTTCGCCCGCTACCTTACCGCTCGCGACCGAGGCCTGCCGGTGTTCGAGGAGTTCGGTTTTCGACCGGTCGAGGGCGATGTATGGGCCGAACGACCGAGCCTGAGGTTCTTTTGCGGGGCCGTGAATCGAAGAGCCATCGACGAGACAGTCAACGCTTTCGCCAAACGCGAGGGCGTCGATATCGACATCAAGTACAATGGTTGCGGTATTCTTACGAGCCAGATGAAGGTGATAGACGAGCAGAAACCCGAACTCGGATTTCCCGATGTGTACATGGCCTGCGACGTTTACTACTTGGAAAATGTGAAGCAATGGTTTCAGGAAGCGTCGAACGTTTCCGACGTGGAGATTGTAATCGCCGTGCCCAAGGGCAGTACTAAAGTGCAGTCACTCGAGGATCTGGTAAAACCGGGCACGCGCGTCGCGGTGGGCGAACCTACCCAGTGCACGATCGGAGCCCTGACACGACGCCTGTTGCAGGCCGAGAGATTGTGGGAAAAACTTCGCGAGAAGCAACAGCGGGACGGGGAAGTCGTGGTCGAGAAGTCATCCTCCTCGATGTTGGTTCCCGACGTGATAACCGGTCATGTAGATGCCGCAGTGGCATATATCTCCGACACACTGGCCAGTCGAGACAAGGTCGATGTGGTACGGATCAAGTCGCAGCACAATCGCGCAATTCAACCATTCAGTATTTCCAAGAGCAGCGAACACAAACACCTCGGTCGCCGCTTGTTCAAACGAATTACCGCGTCGTCAGAAGCCTTCGAGAAGGCGGGCTTCCACTTCCGCCTGGCTGAAACGAAGAACGGCTCCGGAGATGCTAAGCAATGAGCCGCAACCGAGCTGACTTGACGGACGCCGGACAATATGCGCCCGACACCCCGGTTCGATCACAGTCACCGCGACTTGTTGCCCTCTCGGATACCGGATTTTACCTTGTTCTGATTGTCATCAGCCTGACGTACCTCTTGCTGATAGTGGCGATGCTGGCGGCCGACTGCATCTTCATGGCCCGTCAAAGCGACCACGCGGCCGGTGGCAATCCGATTTTCGCGGCTCTGGCCGATCCCAAGATTCAGTACTCGATCTGGCTGAGCATGACTTCGTGTACGCTTTCTGCCATTCTCTCGGTCTGGGTGGCCGTGCCGCTGGGATACCTGATTTCGCGATATTCCTTTTTCGGGCGTAACCTGATCGATGCGATCATCGACATCCCCATCGTATTGCCGCCGCTGGTGGTAGGCTTGAGCCTCTTAATCCTCTTCCAGTTCTGGCCGTTTAGTCTGTTTGCACGAGAGATTGTTTACCAACTGCCGGCAGTCGTGCTGGCCCAGTTCGCCGTGGCTTGTGCTTTTGCGGTACGGACGATGAAAACCTCATTCGACCATATCGATCCCCGATGCGAGCAGGTGGCCCTCTCGTTAGGCTGTACGCGTTTTCAGGCTTTCGGTTGGGTAGTTTTGCCCGAAGCACGGCCCGGCATGACCACCGCCTTCACGCT
>JAFGTN010000341.1 GCA_016934075.1 Pirellulales bacterium | reverse complement strand
GGATACACTGAAGAGATGGATTTTCGCGTTGATCTCGACACATTCCGTGGCCCGCTCGATTTGCTCCTCTATCTGGTGCGCAAGCACGAGGTGGAAATCGTCGATATTCCCATTGCGCTGATAACCGATCAATATCTGGAATATCTGTCGGTGTTAGAGCAACTGGATGTAAATTCCGTGGCCGATTTCCTCACGGTTGCCAGCACGTTGATAGAAATCAAGTCGCAACAGGTACTCCCCCGTTCGGACGAAGTGCAGGACGAGATGGAAGATCCTCGTCAGGAACTGGTGCGGCGCCTGTTGGAATACAAAAAATTCCGCGACGCGTCGAGTATTCTCGAAGAGCGCGGACGGGATTGGCAACAACGTTTTTCCCGCCAGGACAACGATCTCCCGCCGCGTCGCCGCGACCTCAGCGAGGAGCCTATCCACGAAGTTGAATTATGGGATCTGGTCAGCGCCTTCGGTTTGATTATTCGCGACACCGAAGCCTCGAAGCCGTCGAACATCGTCTATGACGACACGCCGATCCACGTTTATATGGAGCAGATCTACTCCCGGCTGTTAAAGCGAGGACAACTGGTTTTCAAGGACCTTTTCAAGCCCGGCATGCACAAATCCACCTTGGTGGGAATCTTCCTGGCCGTATTGGAACTTGTTCGCCATAAAAAAATCCGCGTCGAACAGAACGAACTGTTTGGAGAAATATGGTTGTTGCCCTGTTCTGACTCGACAGAACCCCTGGATCTTTCCAAAGTAGACAACTACGAACATCCCACAAAGTCTTAATGCGGTCGTGCCGCAAGTATATAGAACAGCTTATCGATGATCAATAACCTTCCGGTAAAAACACTGCGACACAACGGACTGACTATCGAAGGCTATTCACGGGCCGCGGTGCAAACTTACTGGCGAATACCGGAGTATAAGGTCGGTTTTGATCTTGGCGCGCAACCCTGGTCTTTCATGGGTACACCCACCTGGTTCATTTCTCACGCACACATGGACCATCTAGTGGCTTTGCCGGTTTATGTTGCCCGCAGGCGGATGATGAAGATGGAGCCTCCCACGATCTACATGGCCGAACATATTATCGAACCCATGAAGCGGATCTTGCGGCTCTTCAGCAGGCTGGATCGCGGCCGCCTGCCTTGCGAGTTGATTCCGGTCGAACCGGGCGACGAGATACAGCTATCGCGCGAATTGGTGGTTACCGTTTCGACTACCAGGCACACGGTTCCTTCGCTGGGCTATATCGTGTGGGAACGCCGAAAGAAGCTCAAACCCGAATTGCAGGGACTCTCCGGTGATAAGATCCGCGACCTGCGGCAAAGTGGTGTGGAGGTTACCGACGAGGCTCGCATTCCGCGTATTGCATATCTGGGAGACAGCCTGGCCGAAGGGCTTGACGATTGCCCGGCCATGTATGAAGCCGAGGTTCTCATTCTGGAGTTGACCTTCGTTTCGCCGGGACACAAAAAGGAACGCATCCATAAGTTTGGACATCTTCATCTGGACGACTTGCTGGAGCGGCGCGAGCGGTTTGCCAACAAGTTGGTAATCGCCAGCCATTTCAGCACTCGGTATCATGCCAAGCAGATTCGCCAATGTGTGCAAAAGGCTTTGCCCGACATGCTTGATGGGCGTTTGTGCCTTTGGATCTGAATAACCAATGGTGCCGAATTCGCAAGAATTCGGACTGTGACTATTCGTTAAGCCGTCAGCCGACGCAAATGACGGATTACGTCCTGGCTTACAGCTGCCCCCACTCAACAGCGGGGGATTCTTATTGCAAGCCCTGCAAAATTATAAAAACGGCGGTAGAAATCGCGGAAAAAATCACAGTTAAATCTATTAGTGTTTTCATCACTCTTCATCTTTTCTATGGGCAACAAAAATCTCTCCTTTTTTACCTGTCCGAACCTTTCGGTGGCACATTGGTCTAGAGGGCAAAGGGCGTGCCGAACGCAAGTTCATTGAGGCATATCACCATAAACCTTTGCTAGCACTGGAGTTAGCTTGATATACCAAAAAGTTTTTTTGATAAAAATCGGTTTTTAGTATCATTGTGACTTCAACAGGTGTCATCTTAATGACTGAATACCGCTGAAGTTTGAGATGGTTTTTGCCATGGTACTACATCGTGGGGGGATTCGAATGACACTGCTTGAAAAGTGTCTGCCAATCGGCCATATTATGTGGTTCGATGCTCGTATTTGCACGCTGAGCTAGACTTCACCACATAAATAGCGCCACTTAAATAGAGTGAAAAAGGAACGAATTATGTCAAAAACGAAAAATCAGAAGTTACTCGACTGGGTGGCGGAAGTTCGGGCGATGTGTAAGCCGGACGACGTGCAATGGGTCGATGGCTCGACTGCGGAATACGACCGCCTGATGCAGGAGATGGTCGATTGCGGCGCGGCCATTAAGCTCAACGAGAAGAAACACCCCAACAGCTTCCTCTTCCGCTCCGATCCGTCAGACGTGGCGCGTGTGGAAGGCCGTACGTATATCGCCAGTAGAAAACAGGAAGACGCCGGCCCGACTAATAACTGGATTGATCCAGTCGAGCTCAAAAAGACCATGAGCAAGCTTTACGATGGCTGCATGAAGGGCCGCACCATGTATGTTATTCCATTCTCGATGGGCCCCATCGGCTCGCCCATCGCCAAGATCGGAATCGAGATCACCGACTCGCCCTATGTTGTGGATAACATGCACATCATGACCCGCGTGGGCGACAAAGTGCTGGAAACGCTTGGAGACGACGGCGAATTTATCCCCTGTTTGCACTCGATCGGCGCTCCGCTTGAAGATGGGCAGGAAGACGTGGCCTGGCCCTGTGCTCCGCTGGATAAGAAATATATCGCCCACTTCCCCGAAGAGAATCTGATCTGGTCTTTCGGTTCCGGCTACGGTGGAAACGCCCTGTTGGGCAAGAAGTGTCTGGCGTTGCGTATTGCTTCGAACATGGCTCGCCGCGAGGGCTGGATGGCCGAGCATATGCTCATCCTCCGTCTGACCAACCCGGCCGGCAAACAGTTCCATATTGCGGCCGCCTTCCCCTCGGCATGCGGCAAAACCAACCTGGCCATGCTGCAGCCGACCATCGAAGGCTGGAAGTGCGAGTGCATCGGCGATGATATCGCCTGGATGAAAATCGGCCCGGACGGACGGCTATATGCCATCAACCCCGAAGCCGGTTTCTTCGGTGTCGCGCCGGGTACCTCGATGGACACCAATCCCATGGCCATGCTTACCCTTAAATCTAACAGCATCTTTACCAACTGCGCGCTCACCGATGACAATTCCATCTGGTGGGAAGATATGGGCGTCGAGTGCGAACATGCCATCGATTGGAAGGGTAACGAGTGGACGCCCGATTCGGGAGAAAAAGCGGCCCACCCCAACTCGCGATTCACGGCTCCCGCCAGGCAGTGTCCCGTCATTTGCGAAGACTGGGAAAATCCAGCCGGCGTGCCCATCGATGTATTTGTCTTCGGCGGGCGCCGCTCGGCTGTCGTGCCTCTTGTAACGCAAGCCTATGACTTCGATCACGGAGTCTACATGGGTGCAACGGCTGCTTCAGAAGCGACCGCCGCCGCGCTGGACGTCAAAGCCGCCATGCGGCGCGATCCGTACGCCATGACTCCTTTCTGTGGTTATAATATGGCCGACTACTTCGCCCATTGGTTCGAGATGGGCGACGCGCTGGGCGACAAGGCGCCCAAGTGTTTCTACGTTAACTGGTTCCGCAAAACCGAAGACGGCAAATGGCTCTGGCCCGGCTACGGCGAAAACAGCCGCGTGCTCAAGTGGATGTGCGAACGAGTAGATGGAACGGCCGACGCGGTCGACACGCCTATCGGTATGATCCCAACTCCGGATGGTCTGGACACCACGGGGTTGAATATCACGGATGAAGAACTCTCGCAATTGCTTGAGGTAGATGTCGAGCAATGGAAAGACGAAATCCCCTTGGTCGAAGAATTCTTCCAGAAATTCGGCGATAAGCTGCCCGAGCGAATGAGAATCCAGTTCGCCAACCTGGTCGAACGATTAGATGCGTAACCTTGCGCCAAAGCACGATGTCCCTCGAAAATTGGTATCACGCCCAAGATGGGCGTGCCACACGGCACTTATTTCCCCACGCAAAAGCGGCTGAAGATTCTGTCTAATACGTCGTCGGTATAAATTGTGCCCACCACCTTGCCGAGCTCGTCCAGTGCCACGCGCAATTCGGCGGCAATGAGTTCTTCACCGTTGATCGCTTGGCTTGAAGATCCTGAATCCACGACAATGTTGCGAGCGCGGGCCAGCGACTCGGCCGCAAGGCGGATGGACTCGCGACAACGTACGGCCGTTGGGGCAACAACGGCCGACGTGCTTGCGATGGACACCAGAACCGCTTCGCGAAGGCGCCGGCGGAGTTCGTCAATACCGCGGCCGGTGATACTGCTGGTTGCGATCGAACCGGACGGCGCAGTTTTGTCCGAACTCTCGGCAGCGTCGCATTTTGTCCAAGCGATCAAATGTTGCCGGTCGGAAATTTGCGATTCTTCCCAGAGGTTGGGCGGTCGAGTCGAATCTATGCAAACGATGCGCACCTGGGCCTTTTGAGCCTGTTGTCTGGCAATCTCTTGAGATTCTTGTTCCACGCTGGCCGGTTCTGTCGACACGAAACCGGTTTTAGTGTCGGTGTCGACTCCGGCCGTGTCGATCAGCCGGCAGGGCACACCGTCAAGATCCAACTCCGCGGTAAGATAATCGCGTGTTGTGCCGGCGTAGTGAGAGACGATGGCTTTTGACTTTTTGGACAGCGTGTTGAAAAGACTGCTCTTGCCGGTATTGGGCCGGCCGATCAGCGCCACGCGAGGCACGTCGTCGGATGTCGACCGTGTACTTATCTGGCGGACAAGTTTATCGGTGATCTCGGCGGCGGAGTCCAGTTGCCGCACAAGTTCTTCCGATTCTATGAAGGGCAGATCCTCGTCGGCAAAATCGAAGCCGGCTTCCAGATGCCCCAAAAGATCGAGTAAGGTGTCCCGCAGTGCGTGAAGCGGTTGGGCCAGCCCCCCGGCAAGTTGTGCTAGCGCCACGTCCAACTCTTCTTGGTCGTGAGCGTCGATCACGCCTAAAACGGCTTCCACCTGAGTCAGGTCTATGCGGCGAGATAGAAATGCCCGCAAGGTGAACTCGCCGGGCTGGGCCAATCGCGCGCCGGCATCGCAGAGCCGGCCGATAAGCAAATCCAAAAGCGGCGGGCTACCCAGCGTATGAAACTCGGCTACCGGCTCGCCAGTGTAGCTTTTGCATCCCGGCCAGAGATACAGCTCACAGGACAACGCAGCAATCGACGGGGCGAGACGCAATGTCC